>JBDTMK010000050.1:0-13012 GCA_039934315.1 Pyrinomonadaceae bacterium
GACTCCGGCTCCGAGGTCTTTGATCATCATTTCAACCGATTCAAGTTTGCAGTCGTGAGCAAAGCTTGTCAAGCGATTGTCTTCGAGCGCATCTCGTCGGCAACTTGTTCGAGAGTCGCCTCGATTTCATCCGGAGACATCCCGGATGAAATTATCGCGACGAGAGCGAATGGAGCTCCGGTCAGGCGGCGCAACTCCCAGGCTTCACTAAACGGTTTAGATCGACGCGAGAACCAGAGCGCGTCGATGTCGGAGAATTCGATCTCAACCTCGCTTAAAGATTCCAAAAGCAAGCTCTTGCTCGAATCAGAAAGCAAAGCACGGCGAGGTATCCAGCCGTGCTTTTCATATTGTGCGATGATCTCGCCGACGGTTGCAGGGTCGATCATTTCTTCGCCGGTTCGGGACGTTCTTTAGGGATAATGACCTTCACGTTGCCGTTCAAGTTCGTGTTGCCCATGTTTACCGGCACCATATTATTGCTCAACAGGTTTGCAGCCTCCTGCTCTTTGAACGAGCGGCTGGGGCCAGGCGACTTGAACGTTCCGCCGAACATTTCGCCGACCGCGAGCTTCCAGCTGCCATCTTCATAGACGAATCCCAGATCTTCCCATCTGTTGTCCTTAGCATTCCGGACCTCTACCGAGCCGGACTCGCAGTTGACGCGCTCGTCGCGGATCTCGGGAAGGGATTCGGCGAAGGTGGTCGCGGTAAATCCGTTTTCAAACACCTTCTCGATTGGCGAATTCTGACGCGCGGCGACCATCTGAGCAAAGTCCTGGGTCTTCTTCGTCATCACCGTTTTGATCTTCTCGGTATCCTTTGATTTGACCGCCTCGTAGAGCCGCTTATAAGCTTCGGTCGGCGAGCCAGTGGTGGCGACGGAGCAACCCGCGCCATTGCCGGTATTGCTTGTTGTCGTCGTCGGCTGGCAGGCAAACATCGCTGCAAGCAAAGAAGTCAGAAGCCCAGTCAGTAATAAACTTCGCATAATTTCAGTTTCGGAATTCCTATTTGTAAGTTGATAATCAGTTCCGAAAAAGTATAAAAGACTCTCGTTGGTAAGTAAATTAAGGAATCTTTTTGCTTCGACAACAGTATGAAAGCCTTGCGGGTCAATGACAGTCGTGTTCGCCTCGCCGAGATCCAGATGCCCGGTAAAATTGGAGAGGCTCTGGTCCGCGTAATCAAATCTGGAATCTGCAACACTGATCTTGAGATAGCGCGGGGTTATGCCGGATTCAACGGGACGATCGGCCACGAGTTCGTCGGGGTCGTCGAAAACTGTGAGGATGCTCCGGATCTGGTTGGAAAACGGGTCGTCGGTGAGATCAACGCCGGTTGCGGTGAGTGCGCTCTGTGCATGGCGGGTGATCCGAGACATTGTCCGACCCGCACTGTTTTGGGAATACACGGGCGCGACGGAGCACACGCAGAATATTTGACGCTGCCGTCTCGAAATCTGATTTCGGTACCGACAGATGTTTCGGATGAGTCGGCTGTATTCGCCGAGCCGCTGGCGGCCGCGTATGGCATCGCTGAGCGCGTGGAACTGGGTTCTTCTGATTACGTCTTCGTTGTCGGCGACGGAAAACTCGGGCTACTAGCAGCGTTCTGCGCCTCACTAAATTCTTCCCGGGTTGTTCTCGTCGGACGACATCGCGAGAAACTTGCGTTGGCGGAATCAAGGGGAATCGAAACGATATCTGAATCTGAGGTCGGCCAGTTTAATAAAGTCGCCGACATTGTCATCGAGGCAAGCGGCTCGGAAACCGGGTTTACGACCGCCCTCGACCTGGTAAAGCCAAGGGGAACGATCGTTCTCAAATCTACTTTTCAGGGCACATCAAATTGGGACGTTTCCCGCATCGTAGTCAACGAAATCTCGGTCGTTGGTTCGCGTTGCGGCAGGCTTGCACCCGCGATCGAACTTCTTGCATCCAAGAAGGTGAAGGTGGATGATTTGATCAGTAAAGAATTCCGTTTGGACGACGGTGTCATGGCGCTCGGGCAAGCTTCGGAGCAAGGAGTCCTGAAGGTCCTGCTCAGGCCATAATTGTTCGGGCCACGGTTGGGCATTATCCTTGCGGGCGAGGATTAGGGTTCTGTTATAATCACGCAACTGGACCGGTAGTTAGGAGAAGCAGTTATGTTTGATGTTCAGAAAGGGCTTCGATCCCGTTTATTGTTTTTACTTCCTGCGGCTTTTTGCATCCTCCCAACGTCTGTTTGGGCGCAAGTCGCCGCACCACAGGGTTCGCCAATTCCGGCTTACATCACTCCTGAAAAACTCTCTGCTTCATTTGCCGAGGTCGCGAAGAAAGTCGGAGCAGCCGTCGTGAGCATAGACACGAAGGGGAAGGCTCCGGACGTGACGACTCGCGGCGAGGCTGCGCCGGGCGACTCCGACGACATCATGGACTTCTTCCGCCGGCAGATGCCGCGGCGCCCGTCCTACTCGGTCGGCAGCGGATTCTTTGTCGACAAAGCCGGTCATGTTCTGACGAACTTTCACGTCGTTGAAGATGCCGCGAAGATCACGGTCAAAACGGACACGGGCGAAGAGTATTCGGCGCAGGTTATCGGTGTCGATGAGGAAACAGATTTGGCGGTTCTAAAAGTCGATGTAGGCGGCGAAGTTCCATTCGTGAACCTCGCCGATTCCGACAAGGCGCGTGTCGGGGATTGGGTGCTTGCTCTCGGATCACCGTTTGGGTTAAACCGGACTGTTACGGCGGGAATCATTTCGCAGACGAATCGCGAAACGCCGTCGACGTCGGTCTTCCAAAGATTCATACAGACTGATGCAGCTATCAACCGCGGAAATTCCGGTGGCCCGCTCGCCAATATGAACGGCGATGTGATCGGCATTAACTCGCAGATCGCTACCGCGACTGGGGACTACAACGGCGTCGGTTTCGCATTGCCATCGAATGAGGCTTCGTACGTGGTTGAACAGATCCTAAAATCCGGTAAGGTCCGGCGCGGTTATCTAGGCGTTGGGCTCGAAACAGTAAAAGCCGAGTTTGCGTCGGTCTACGGTTTGAAAGAAGCGAAGGGCGCGATCGTGGTTGAGTTAAAAGATGCGAAAAGCGCGGCCGGTGTCGCAGGGCTCAAGGTGGGAGACGTTATCGTCGAATTCAACGGACAAAAGATCGAAGGTGCCCCGGATCTGATCGCGAAGGTTTCTTCAGCTCCTCCCGAAAATGCAGTCAATGTCGCGTACTTACGCGAGAATGGAACAGGCCTCGACAGACGGACTACCTCTATCCGGCTCGGCGAGCGTCCGCTACGAACCGACAAAACAAATGAGGATAGCTCGCGCACAAAACTTCCGCTCGATAAGAATAGTAAGGAAGATATCAAGCCGTTCGGTCTGACTCTGGTCGATCTCACCCAGTCATTGGCTTCGACGCACAAGCTCGATGGTCAAAAGGGCGTGTTGGTCAAAGAGATCAATCCCGAGAGCTTTATCGCCGATGTGAAACTATCCAACGGTGTCGAGGCGCTGGGCGAAGGTGATCTTATTCAGCGGATGAATCGAGCCGCAGTCACGGACATAAAGTCGTTTAGCGAGGCAGTCGGAAAACTTAAGAAGGGGGACGCGGTCGTTCTGCACGTCCTTACTTATGACGTCCGAAACCGCGGCCTTCAGCTGAAGGTTGTTCAATTTACGGTGCAGTAAGCGAAAAAATAAAAGTCCAAGGTCCCAAGTCCCAGAGTCCCAGGTTTGCTTGACGAACCCTGGGGCTTTGATCGTTTAACTCCAAGCCATGACTACTAGGGGGGAATTTCCTAGTCGTGACTCTTAAACCGTAGTGGGTCAGTTCACAGCCAACTCGTCAAGGCGGACAGCCACTCCGGCAGGAGTGAGATTTGTAGGTATGGAATCCACTCCCTTCCGACCGCTCCGTTAGGAGTGGTATATACGCTTTCGATCCTTTGAAGCGACGGCGTCTGCGTCTAACTACGTTCTACAAACGTTTCGTTCCTGACGGAGCGGCTCTCGCTCGTCGCATGAGCTTCGGGGTCGAGCTCTGCCTTCGACGTCATCGAATAACGCTCCAAACGGACCCACAACTCGTACTAGTCCGCGTTTGCTTTGGGGAACTCGGGACCTTAGACTTGGGAATTCAAATTTCAAAATTCAAATTTGAGATTTCAGACTTTAAATTTTAGAAAAATTTGAGACTTTGAGATCAGAGAGTTGGGACTCTTCATTATGGCAAAAGCAAAACAAGCAAAGACCAAAAAATCGACCAAGACCTCGACAAAAACGTATCAAAACTACATTGGCGGCGAGTGGGTGAAAAGCTCGTCCGGCGAATGGTTCGACAACATAAATCCGGCAGACACGTCGGACATCGTTGGCCGGTTTCCAAAGTCGAACGGCGATGACGTGAAACGCGCCGTTGAAGCAGCAAAAAACGCGGCGACGAAATGGCGACGAACACCCGCACCGAAGCGGGCCGAACTGCTTTTCAAACTTGGCGAGATACTGCGCGAAAACAAGGAACAGTTCACGCGTGACATGACCCGCGAGATGGGTAAGGTCCTCAAAGAAGCCGGCGGCGACGTTCAGGAAGCGATCGACTGCACTTATTACACTGCGGGCGAAGGCCGACGACTGCACGGCTTTACGACTCCGGCGGAGATGCCAAACAAGTTCGCGATGTGTGTCCGCCAGCCGGTCGGAATCTGCGGGCTGATCACGCCGTTCAATTTTCCCATGGCGATACCTTCGTGGAAGCTTATCCCGGCGCTCGTGTGCGGCAACACGGTCGTCCTGAAGTCCGGCGAAGACGTGCCGCTTTCTGCATTGAATCTTGTGAAGGCGTGCGAGCAGGCAGGGATCCCGAAGGGTGTTGTTAATTTGATCAACGGTCACGGAGCGGATATAGGCTCGGCGCTCGTCGGTCACCCGGATGTTCGTTTGATCTCATTCACCGGTTCGACGGATACCGGACGAGTCATTGCCGAGCAGTGCGCCCGGGACAACAAGATCGTCTCACTCGAGATGGGCGGAAAGAACGCGATCATCGTGATGGACGACGCCGATCTCGACAACGCGGTCGAAGGTTCGCTATGGGGGGCTTTCGGAACGAGCGGGCAGAGATGTACTGCATCGTCGCGGCTCGTCGTACACAAAAAGATCTACAAGAAGTTTGTCGCGAAGCTCGTCGAGCGGGTGCAGGCCCTGCGGGTCGGGGACGGCTCAAATCCAAAAACGGAAGTAGGGCCGGTGATTCACGAAGATGCGATGCAGAAGATCCTAGGTTACGTTTCGATCGGAAAGAATGTTGATAAGGCCACTCTTGCGTGCGGCGGAAATCGCCTCACAAAGGGCGACTATTCGAAAGGCTGGTTTATCGAGCCGACAGTATTTTCTGACGTTGCTCCGAATCATCGAATCGCGCAGGAAGAGATCTTCGGACCGGTGACATCGGTCATTCCCTTTTCGACACTCGACGAAGCGATCGACATCGTGAACGGCGTTAAGTACGGCCTGTCATCAGCGATCTACACTCAAGACGTAAATCAATCGTTCTACGCGATGCAGGAACTGTACACGGGGATCTGCTATGTGAATTCCGCGACGATCGGAGCCGAGGTCCATCTGCCGTTTGGCGGTACGAAGGGAACCGGCAACGGCCATCGCGAAGCGGGAACGCAGGTCCTTGATATCTTTAGCGAGTGGAAATCGCTTTACATCGATTACTCCGGCAAGCTGCAGAAAGCGCAGATCGATGAGGTTGAGATCTAGGGTCCCTGGGATTTTGTTTCAAACGCAGAGCCCGCGGAGCCCGCAGAGATTTTTCTCCGCGTTCTCTTCGATCTCTGCGTTTCCATTTACTCGCTGGCGTGATAAAAAAGTCGAAGGATCGATGCCACTCCCATGACGATAGAAAAAGCACGTGACATACTGCGGCACCGATTCGGGTACGACGCCTTTCGTCTGAATCAGGAAGCCGCGATCGAGGCTGTTCTGGATGGCAAGGATTGTGTCGTCCTGATGCCGACAGGCGGAGGCAAATCGCTTTGCTATCAAATACCGGCTCTCGTAATGGACGGCCTGACGGTCGTGATCTCCCCGCTGATTGCCTTGATGAAGGATCAGGTCGACGCATTGCGCACGAACGGCGTTGAGGCGTCCTTTTTGAATTCGACACAGACCTCGGCAGAACAGGTTAAAGTTTTCCAAAAGGTTCGCAGCGGAGAGTTGAAACTCTTGTACGTCGCACCCGAAAGGCTTTTGCAGAGCGGCGACCAGTTCATTGATTTCCTGCGCGGAATAAACATCTCCCTCTTCGCGATCGACGAGGCCCACTGCATCTCTAGCTGGGGTCACGACTTTCGTCCGGAGTATCTGAAGCTGGGTGCTTTGAAACGGGAATTCCCGAACGTTCCCCTCATCGCGCTTACGGCCACCGCCGACAAACTCGTCCGCAAAGACATCGTCCAGCGTCTCGCGATCGATGATGGAGAAGTCTTTGTATCAAGTTTTAACCGCCCGAACATCTACTATGGCGTCGAACCCAAGCGGAATTCTTACGGTCAGCTTCTCAATTTTCTGGACCAGCGAAAGGATGAGAGCGGGATAATTTATTGCCTCAGCAGAAACTCCGTTGATTCGCTTGCCGCCGATCTCCGTAGCGAAGGATTCAGTGCTCTCGCGTATCACGCCGGGTTGGATAAACAAGTCCGCGACCGGCATCAGACTTCTTTCCTAAACGATGAGACAAAGATCATCGTTGCGACGATCGCTTTTGGTATGGGCATCGACAAATCAAACGTGCGTTTCGTCGTGCACATGGATCTGCCGAAAAACATTGAGAGCTATTACCAGGAAACCGGCCGAGCGGGCCGTGACGGATTGGAAAGTGAGGCACTGCTTTTTTATAGCTGGGCGGACGTCAATAAGCTGAAGGGATTCGTCGAGGTCGATGGCGATGTTGACCAGTCGTCAATCATGTTGAAAAAGCTCGATGTGATGGCGAAGTTCGGGGACCTGAAATCTTGCCGGCGAAAATTCCTGCTCAACTATTTCTCAGAAGATTTTGCCGGAGACTGCGGCAACTGTGATAACTGCACAAAGGAATTTGAACGCTTCGACGGTACGGTCATCGCTCAAAAAGCGCTCAGTGCCGTTTATCGCACTGGACAGCGCTTCGGCATGAG
The DNA here is from genome assembly GCA_039934315.1 of Pyrinomonadaceae bacterium. Lineage (GTDB taxonomy): Bacteria > Acidobacteriota > Blastocatellia > Pyrinomonadales > Pyrinomonadaceae > OLB17. The sequence goes on from JBDTMK010000050.1 coordinate 7,180, forward strand.
TTACCTAGTCGATTTTCTCCGTGGATCACAGGCGAAGGCGATTCGCGACGAGCATAAGAAACTGAAAACGTACGGGGTGGGCGCAGATCTGCCGAAGCAGGCATGGTTCGATCATTTCAAAGACCTCATCGCCCAGGGCTATCTCGCGCAAACCGACGGAACGTTTCCGGTGATCGTGCTCACGGACAAAAGCGGAGATGTTCTCTCGGGTAAAACCAATCTCGAGCTGATAAAGGCCGCGCTCAACGAAGAGAAAAAATCAAAGCTTCTCGCTAAAGTTTCGCTCCCGTATATCCAGGAGCTTTTTGACGAGCTCCGCACCGTCCGCACCGCATTCGCTACCAGCGAGATAGTTCCGCCGTACGTCGTATTCTCCGACGCGACGCTCTTCGAGATGGCGACCTACTTGCCGCAGAACGATTGGGAGATGCGAAAGATCTCCGGTGTCGGAGATCTGAAATGTGAAAAGTACGGTGCGGATTTTCTGCGGGCGATAAACGACCACTGCCTAAAGAACAACCTCGTATCAAACATCGGCCTCAAGGCGCCGAAGCGTGCGGCCAAGCAGCGAACCAAACGCGACGCGAGCGGGAAAGACACCTATCAAATCTCGCGCGAGCTGTTTCGCGACGGCAGGTCGATCGATGAGATCGCACAGGAACGGGGAATCCAGCCGAGCACTGTGGAGAATCACTTGGCGAGATTCATAACGATCGGCGAGATTCAACTTCACGAACTCGTCCCGCTCGACAAGGTCGAGACGATCCGCAGCGCCGTTCTAAAGTTCAACGACGGCGGGGCACTCTCACCGATAAAAGAATTTCTGGGTGACGATTATACCTACGGTGAAATTCGAGCCGTGATCGCGGCCATCGCAGGCGGGGGACGGTAGGGAGTTCGGTTAAGATTCTAAGAATTGTCACCGCGCTATTTGGTTGCATCCGGAGGGGGCTTCAGCGCCTTCATAACATCTGCGTGTGAGTTGAGAATTTCCGTTCTTTGCTCGGGGTTTACATCCAAAGACCAGTCGCCGCGATCGAAAGTTCCGCCGAGAACTATTCCATCGGAGTGCGGGAACATGTAGCCGGGACCAAGGTAGCAGTAGTCGATCTCGGGTTGCGGCAAAAGGATCTCCAGTTGCCCGCGGACCGGCGTCAACTTTTGATCGTTGAACAATGCGAGCGCGCCAAGGCCGCTGCAGTTAAAGATCACCTGATCAGGAAGCATCATGACCTCGTCGCGGCTGCGAAATTCTTTTACTACGATGTGACCGCCGGCGGAATGAAAATCACGAAGCAGCGATCGGAGGTACACCTGCGGTTCGATGACCATCGTGCTGTACTGCCGGACGAACGGAAAGCCAAAGTATTTTTCTGCGTTGCGGTGAACGATCTGCTGTGGATAGAGATCGTTTCCGCCCGGCAGTTGACGCTGCAGGCTCGCCTCGGTACGAGAAAGGTCGAAAATATCCATCCACCTAACGCCATAGTCGGCTCCGACCAAAAGCTGAAAGGCGCGGTTCGCGATTCGCGATGCGGCTCGAAACTGCTCGAGAAATTTGGTGGAGACCGCGTCGGAGTCATATACCGATGTCGGTGACCAGAATCCACCGGCAATGTTGGAGGTCGTATCCGGCGGCAGATCTTTCGAATAGATAGTCACAGTTCCGCCGATCTCGGCGTAACGTCGCTGTAGCAAGATCGCCGTCGAAAGCCCGTTCACTCCGCAGCCGATCACGGCGAATCGAGTCGGCCGGATAGATCTCGCCGTTCGCCGGCTGGCAGCTGCCGGTGGAATTGGAAAGTCGCGAACCAGATCTACCGCTTGCGACGCGGTGCCCCATGAAAGAGTTATACCTCCCCCGCCATGACCGTAATTGTGGATCAAGAGTTTTGGCCCGACGCGAACGGCCTCAACCAGATATCCCTCCGGCCGAAACGGTCTTAGCCCGACGACCTCGCGGATAAGCCGCTCGCGAGCAACCTTCACGGGTGCAAACTTTCGGACAGCGGTTTGAGCAAACAGCTTTGCCGGTGCCTGGCTTGCAGCCAAACCGAAAGCTGCGGCGGTCGCAGAACTGCGCAGAAACGCACGGCGGTTCATGGACCAGTCGAACCGATCATATCCGGCGGCTGATGGATTTTCGTTACTTTTTATTCTCATGTCGTGGTGCAGAGCTAAGAAGCATTCTGGCTCCGTCGAGAATAGCTGAGACAGGTTAATTGAATCAACATATCTGGCGCATGTAGAAAATGCGGCATCCGATTTAGACAATGCGGCGAAAAATCGTAAAATCTTGCGTTATAGCAATTTCGTATAACAAACCTATTTACTGGAGCGAATTTTTATGAAGATTGGTCTACCAAAAGAGATCAAAGACAACGAGTATCGTGTGGGTTTGACCCCGGCCGGCGTCCAGGCGCTCGCTCATGCGGGACACGAAGTTTATGTACAGAAGACGGCCGGCGAAGGTTCGGGATTTACGGATGATCAGTTTGTGAAAGCGGGCGGGCAGCTGCTCGATACGGCTGATGATATCTGGAAGACCGGCGACATGATCGTCAAGGTCAAGGAGCCGATCGCACCCGAGTATCCGCGGATGCGCGAGAATCAACTTCTGTTCACATACCTTCATCTCGCACCCGAGCTCGAGCTCACGAAGCAGATGATGGAACGCAAGGTCACCGGCGTCGCGTACGAAACGATCACTGATAGACACGGTCGTCTTCCGCTGCTGACGCCGATGTCCGAAGTCGCGGGCCGCATGTCGGTTCAGGTCGGTGCCACGTATCTTGAAAAGATGAATGGCGGACGCGGCATCCTTTTGGGTGGCGTACCCGGAGTTCCTGCGGCGAACGTGGTTATCATCGGCGGCGGGATCGTCGGAACTGAGGCGGCGAAGATGGCCGTCGGTTTGGGAGCGAAAGTTACGATCATCGATCGCAATCTTGATCGTCTCCGCCAGCTCGACGACATTTTCCTGTCGAAAGTTCAGACGCTTGCTTCGTCGCGTTATGCGATCGAAGAAGCGATCTCGCATGCTGATCTCGTGATCGGAGCCGTTCTCGTGGTCGGAGCTGCGGCACCGAAACTAGTTACCCGCGACATGCTGAAACTGATCCCGAACGGTGCTGTGCTTGTCGACGTCGCGGTCGATCAGGGTGGATGCTTTGAGACGACGCACGCTACTACGCATTCGAACCCGACCTATTATGAGGAAGGCGTTCTGCACTACTGCGTCGCGAACATGCCGGGTGCGGTTCCCCGTACTTCGACGTTTGCACTTACCAACGCGACGCTGCCGTATGCTCTCGATTTGGCGAACAAGGGCTTCGAAGGAGCAATCGGTGAGGACGAGGGACTGCGAGAAGGAGTGAACACATACGCCGGAAAGCTGACGTACGAAGCGGTGGCGACTTCGCAAAATCTCGAATACACGCCGCTGGAAAGTTTGATCGATCTCAAAGCCGCGGCTGCATAGGCTAACGCTTTTTTGAACGCGGATTTGGCGGATTGGGCGGATCTTGGCAGATAAGAAAGACTTTAAGGTTTTTTCAGATCCGCGTAGATTCGCAAAATCCGCCAAATCCGCGTTTAAAAAGCCTGCGTCGCGTCATCGCTCGAGAAGAACTTGAGACTGATTTGTTTGCCAACGAGCCCGCCCGAAACATACACTAAGTAGCTTCGCGATGTACGAATTTGCCGTCACACCTGCAGTCACTCAACTCCGACGCCCCGGCGTGATAATCACCGAAGTGTCGTCGGGCAGTTTGGCGGAAGAGCTGGAGCTCGCGCCGCATGATCGGATCGTGCGCGTGAACGGGCGGAGCGTGCGCGATTATCTCGACTTTCGTTTTCAAACTGCCGGGGAAACAGAGCTGACGTTTCATGTCAAAAAGCCGGATGGCCAAACGATCGAGATAGAATTCGATCGCGAAGAGAGCGAAGACTTCGGATTGATGTTCGAGCAGATCGTGCCTCGGCAGTGCGCGAACGAATGTATTTTTTGTTTCTGCAAGGGAAACCCTGAAGACGCACGGCCATCGTTGTTCGTTCGTGACGAGGACATCAGACTTTCATTTCTTTACGGCAACTACACGACTCTTAGCTCGATTACCGAAGACGAGATGAATCGCATCGTCGAGCAGCGTCTCTCACCGCAATACGTGTCGATCCACGCGACTGATTTGAAGACGCGTGCATATCTACTCGGCGTCGATGAAAAACGGGCGGACATTGCGGACAAGCTCCAGCGGTTGTTGGATAACGATATCGAGCTTCACGCGCAAGTTGTGTTGTGCCCAGAGATCAACGACGGCCTGATACTGGAAAAGACACTGCGCGATCTGGCGTCGCATTATCCAAAAGTGGTCAGCACCGCTGTTGTTCCCGTTGCCTTGACGCGCTACAACACAGACGAACGGCTAACGCGCGTCACGCCGGAGTTTTGCGTTCGCACGATAAGGCAAGTCGAAAAGCTTCAAAAAGAATTTCGCCGCACGCTCGGGACGACGTTCGCTTTTCTTGGCGATGAGATCTACATCAAGGCCGGCGCCGAAATCCCTTCTCGCCGACATTACGGAAGCTATCCGCAGATCGAGGATGGCGTCGGAATGGTGAGGGCGTTTTTGGGGAAGTTTGACCGGCTTGTCAGAACCGGGAGCGGTAGCGACCGGGTTTCCCTTCGCACACCATCCGATCTCAGAGTTCACCCCGCTGCTATAAGGCCAGATCAGTCATTCGTCTCGACTCGGCAATCGGGCCACCCGGTCGCTACCGCTCCCGGTTCTGACCTGTCCGGTACCGTTCTCACCGGAGAGATGTTCGCCCCGATTCTCCGCGAGCAGATCGCGATATTTAATATAGCATCTGGCTCCAGGCTTCACGTTCTCGCGGTTCCAAATACATATTTTGGCGGAGACGTATCGGTCGCCGGTCTTCTTACCGGAAAGGATTATCGAAACGTAGCAAATCAGATCGTCGGCGATTTCGTCATCATCCCAAAACACACGATAAAATCGGACGAGCCTATTCTTTTAGACGGAATGAGTTTCGAAGATTTGAAGGCGCTATTTGATGTACCGGTTTACGATCTCGATACGGATGGATTGATGGCGTTTCTCTCGAATGTGCTGGTTGAAACGAGAGAGGCTCCGAAGGACCGAGACAGTACATAAAAAACGGCTCCGTTACGAGCCAAATGTTGGTTGCACCGCACATCCAAAAAATCCTTGAGCTCCATAGGAGCGACACCGTGTGCCGCTCCTATGGAGCTCGCTTTCCTATATTTTGCCGTGCGACCAACATGACGCTCCTAGCGGAGCTCGGTCTTTTATCGCATCGCGTCTACGGACGTTTGCTGGTCTAGCGGGGGCGCGGCTAACTCCTCTTGAAATTAAAAACGATCACACCCGTTACTTTCACCGGTACTTTCGAAAGATAAGTCGGGGAAAATTTGGCCTTCCACGCGGCGGATTCGGCCGTTCCTCTGAGCAATGGATGACCGCTGACAGCTTTTGAGGAAATAACCTTTCCGCTCTCGTCGATCGTTACCTGCACATTTACAATTCCGTATGCACCTACCATCTGCGCCGGCTTCGGATATGCCGGATTCGGTAAGAAAGTGGCCTTGCCGTTGATCACGCCTTCGGATTTGATCGTTGTTCGCATCGGCTCCGCGTTTACAATCGGAGGCGGCTCGGCTTTCACTACTTCCGCGGTTTCCGTCTCAGTGCGTGCGGAACTGCTGCCACCTACGTGGCCGGTTGATTGCCCGGGTCCGCCGATACCATCGCTATTAGGGGCGGTTGGAATGTTTGTGAACCTGCCCGAT
>JBDTMK010000051.1:0-12799 GCA_039934315.1 Pyrinomonadaceae bacterium
TTTGCACATACGTCGCGGCATTCAGCCCGGCTAACAGCAAGACGAGAAAAACCAGCACCAGAAATATAAAAAGTTTCTGCTTCATTCGCTTAGCGATTATCCGGCCTACACACTGCGGATCGCTTCTTTATACTCATCGCGAAACCTTGCCCAATCCTGATCCGCGGATTCCTGAAAACCGTACCAATGCCGTTCGAAAGTGTCGGTGACAGACTTGAGTCGCGGGTGCAGATCGCGCCGGGATCTGACATCGCGGAGATAATCACGATTCGTTTTATTGCGGGCCAGCCCGATCACTTTCCGGTCGCTCAGCTCGCACAGCAAGGCGATGTAAGCTTTGCGAATCGCTCCACGCAAATTCCCTTCGCGAGCCAAGCGTTCGGCCTCATCGAAAAGATCGACAGCGGTTACATCTTCGCCGAGCTCCTCTCCCAGAATCGTCCGCTCTTTTTTCGGCCTGGGATTTCGTGTGCGCTTGAGCTGCGGAAAGATCTTGGGGACGATCTTATAAAGAAGAAAGCCGAGCAGTCCAAGCAAAGCTGCATACAGTAGGACCTGAACGAACACCGTTAAGTAGCCCATTCCAGAAAACGCTTGCGACGGCACGTTCGGCTTTGGAAACATACTTTCGAGCCACTCCAGAAATTCGCGCAGCCATCGCTGGACTGCACTCTCCTGTTTCTCCTGAGGCTTTTGGTATTCCTCGCGCCTTAGTATCTCGCCAAGTTTCTGTTTGTCCTTGTCTTTCGTTCGGTCCGCCGCAGCGTTTTTTTCCAGCTCGTGTAGCTTGAATGAGATCGAGGATAGATGTTCGCGGATCTCGACAATGGGCACGAGCTTCTTTTTCGAATCGGCTTCGCCCTCCAGCGCTCCGACCTTATCGAGCATCCATTGATTAGCCGTCTCAACAGTTCCGCCCTCCCACTCTATTCGCTCCGACGCCGGAAAGTCTTTTCGAATCTGAGCTGCGAACTCACGGGATAAGGGCCCGGCGATCTCGTCGCCGTCATCACGAAGTGAATCTTCGACCTCTATCGCCAATATTCGCGCTGAGTCGATCTTCGCCTTGTAATCGTCCAGTGTGACCGGCGATGCCGCTGTCTTGAAAACCAGCATGAGCATCAGGAGAATTGCCGCGCGCATTAAGCTGCCAACGAGTCTTTTTCCGGTCTCCGTCATTTTAAATTCAGAGTGGTCAGGGATGAGCGGCTCGCCGGCTTCGACGCGGCTGGTGCGCTCTGAGCCGCGAGCGCGGGCTGAAGCGGATTGACATAGGTTTGCGGAACGGCCGGGATCTCTCCCAGTCGCCGTGCGGCCATCAATTCAATGTCGTAACCCTCGTGTCTTACACGCTCGTCAACGTAAAGCAGGCACAGGCCTACCATCCAGACCGGCGTCAGCAAGATAAGACTCGCTTGCGAAACGAGCTGCGAAGCAATTTCGTACCAGGCAGGCACAATGTCCGGTTCGAATGTAAACACTTCCACGCCCTGTGCCCAGGCATACCAGATTAACGGAATGTAGAAAAGCGCGAGAGCCGAGTAGGTCGCGACAATAGAAAAAATAAATAGCGCGGCGAGACGTTTCACGTTGCCGCTCGCGAGACTCGCGCTCCGCGAGATGGATGAGAAGACGCCCTGGCCCTCGACGAGCATGACCTGCGGAACGTAAGCGAATCTGGATGCGACCAGGAAGAATAGCCAAACAGTTCCAAAAGCCGTCGCCCCGCCGAGCAAAATGCCGACAAGGACTGCGAGGGGCGGAACGACCGATAGGATGCCGGCCACCAGGACGATCAGCAGCGCTCCGACAATGAGGCCGAGGTACAAGACGACAAAGCCGACCGTGCCCAACAAAATGGCAATGATGGACGACGCGGCCAATAGTCCTCCAAGACGCTTCCAGGTATTGGCGTATGTCTCCCGAAACGTGAGCGGTTCGTTAAAAAGTAAATGACGAACAAAATTTCGCGACGCTCCCCCCATAACCGAGAGCGTGGCGACAATTTCCGTAAGCCAGATGAGGATCGAGCCGAGCCAGACAAACAAATAGTAAAGTGTGAGATCAAGGGAGTTATTTGCGGTGCTGACGGAAAACAAAGATCGCGCAAGAAACGTCCACCCGACCGAGATCAAGGTCCCGGTAACTACCGGCGGGGCGGCAATAAAAACAAAAGTCCAGAAATTTTGTCGATAGAACCGAACGGCCCGATCGATGAGATCGCCAGGTCCAAGCGGAACGAGTGAAAGGTGAGAGCTGGCGGAAGCGTTTACCTGCATCAGGAAAAATTAGTGAACAGTATAGCGTCTTTGTAATATTGATCGAAACCAAAAGAAAAAGCCCGCCGGCCGAGGCCGACGGGCATTAAAAGGCTTGGACTCAATTAGAAATCAAATCTAGCGCCAAACTGCATAATACGTGGAGCATAACCACCCTTCAGCTTTCCGAAGTCGGTCGTGTTGTTCACGTTGAAGACCTGTGTCAGATCAGTTGCGAAGAAGTTCGCATGATTAAGCACATTGAAAACTTCCCAGCGGAGCTGGAGGCGACGGGCTTCACCGAACTTGATGTTCTTGCTTAGGCCAGCGTCCCAGTTAATGTACTTCGGTCCGTTAATGAAGTTACGCGGAAGGTTTCCGGTTGTACCGGCGTTGTTGTAGAAGAACACCTGGCCCGCGTACTTACCGGTTCCTACCGACGGATCCGCGGCCGCTCTGATGCTGGTGATCGTGACACCCACGGGAAGCGGCTGGTTAAGGTCGACCCGCAGGCCATTCGAGCCCGTCGCGTAAAGCACGCTCGGGTCGATTCCAAACACACCGTTCGGGGTTTTGAACACACCGGTCAGCTGCTTGATCTCTGCCGCGGACAAGGTCGATGTAGCCGACTGCCACGTCGAACGACCGCCACGGTTGAGAGTTCCGCTGTTGTCAAGTATCGACACGGGAACACCCGAGCTGAGTGTCACGATCGACGACATCTGAAGGCCACCGAAAATCCAATCCAGCGGTCCGCTGTCGTTCAGGAATTTCTTACCCTTTCCGAACGGAAGTTCATAGATCGCATTGAAGTTGAAGGTGTGGGTTCTGTCGTACTGCGCACGACTGTAATCCAGTCCCTTATTATTGTTGTCGAGGTATGCTGACACACGCGTCTGATCTGACTCTGCCGTAGGAATGTCGGTCAGGATCTTCTGGAACGTGTAGTTAGCCTGCAAAGAAAGACCATCGCTGAAGCGACGGCGAAGTTCCGCCTGTAACGCGTTGTAACGCAATTTACCGCCATTGACGGTTAAGTTGGCTACGAACGTACTAGGATTATTCAGCAGGAGATTCTTCGCATTCGTAACGTTGTTAGCTGTCGGGATCAGGAAGCTATTGGCGAAATCTGCCGGAATCTGGAATCCGAGATAAGCCAACAAATTCGGATTGCTGGCCGCGGTTGTTCCCACTCCACCATTAGCAAATCCTTGAAGAGCACCAAGCTGTGCGAAAAACGGAAGTTGCTGACTGCCCGCAATTGCCGGGTTGTAAGCCGCACTGTCGCAGTAGAAAATCGGATCTGCTCCTGTCGGAATAGTCGGACCGTGAGCGGCGACCGCCTGTAGACGGCAATTGTTTTGCGCACGGAGGAAGTCCGGCAGGTAACCGTTGTCGGCGACCCGTATCTGGTTATAGTCGATCGTGCGGACAAGGTCATTACTGAAGTTGCCTACATATCGAACCTCAAACACCGTCTTAAATCCGATCTCACGCTGGATACCAACGTTGTATTCGTAGATTTTCTGGTTCTGAAGGTTCGGATCGATCGCCACGACGCTGCCGTTGACACCGGTGGAGTTGTTCTGCAAATAAGTACGCGGGGGAGGTACGAACGTCGGAGCCGTAGTAAAGGCCGGCGGAGCAACAAATCCAGACCTCGGAGTCAGGGCCGCATGTAGTCCCGACTGCGTCTGAGTAACAGTGCCGAGGCCAAGGTTATTCAGAAGCGCGTTGTCAGCCGATCTTACATACTCGTCGTTAACGTACGAGATTCTGAAACCACCACGAACCACTGTCGACTCAGGAAAGATCCTGCCAATGAAACCTTTGCTGAACATAGGCGACCATGCGACGCTGATGCTCGGGCCAAAGTTGTTCTTGTCGGTCTTAAAAAAGTCGCCGGGGCTACCTGCGTTGCCACCCACAAAATTGTAAGTACCAGCAGGGTTAAGGATATCCGCTACCGGATTATCGAAATTATGGATAACCGGCTCAAGATACAAACCACGCGGATCGTTAATCGGCGTGTACAGGTCATACCTAATACCAAGGTTCAGCGTCAGATTCGGTCTAAGGCGCCATTGGTCTGCGACGTAGGCAGAATAGATCTCGAAATTGAGTTTGCGAACCGACGGTGCGCCGATCTGATAGCCCGACGATGTATCGGCCAGGTTCGAGCTAATGGCTGCAGTTGAGACAATTCCCGCGAGCAAGTAGCGAAGGTTATTCGCTCTCGCCAGGTCCGTGTTACTTATGTTGGGAAGCACACCTGCATTCGTCGCTGTGCCGTTTGTAAAGCCTGGCGTAGCGGCGTTCGCTGTACTCGCGATGGTGTATGTCGGGATCGTACCCGCATAGTTCAAAGCTGTGATGTTATATGTATCCAAACCTCCGCCGAATCGGAACGAATGGTTGCCCCACGTCCAAACGGCATTGTCCTGGAAGTTCTTGTACAACGTGTTTCGTCCCTGATCAAGAAGACCTGTGTTGGGGTTCGAAATCAGCGGAACCGTCAGCAGGAATGACGGGATTCCCTCGGTGTTAAAAAAGAAGGGCTTCGAATACTGAAATCCGGCTCGAAATTCATTCGAGAAGCTGCTGCCGATCGCCGTCCGATAGGCCGCCGCGAAAAAGTTTGTCGGGCCGCCCTGCGACACGGTCGTGATGGGTCTAAAACCAGCACCGATGTCAGTACGAGCGTCAACGATGTTATTACGTTTATAGACCGCACTGAAAGAGTGTCGGTCGGTCGGCTCGCCGTCGAAACGGAATGTGTACCCATTTCGCTCTTCGGGATTGGACCGGTTGAGAGCATATCCCTGCAGGAAGTTAATACCCGTAAAGGTTGTCGTCGTTCCCGCCGCTGGCAGCGTGCTCAGGATTCTCGTCTGAATCAACGGGTCAATTCCGAGCATTCCGCCTGCTGCCGTAAACTGTGCGACCTTGGAGGGGGTCGAAAGGTCGAGGCCCGTTCCCGAGAGAACGTTGACCGTACGAGTTACGCCATCGGTGCCCACATAAGTAAAGTTACCGCCCTGAGCTGCCGGTAGAAGAGTCGTCAGTCCGGTTACAGGAACCTGGTTAGCCAAACGAAAGCCTTCGTAGTTGAAGAAGAAAAATGCTTTCTTCTTGATGAACACCGGACCGTCATTCTCTCCGAAATTGAAGATCGGAATCGGACCGCTTATGCTGCCCCCGAATTGGTTTCGGTTCAAGAATGGACGCTCAAGACTGTTTGTGTTGCTCAAAAAGGGATTAGCAGCGAATTCCGAGTTTCGATTGAACTCATAGAGAGCTCCGTGAAACTGGCTGCCACCGCGGGGTGTAACAAGCTGAACCTGAGTTGAGCCGCCCTGTCCCTGATCGGCACCAGCGTTCGCGGTGATAACCGTGAATTCGCCCGTGTCATCAACCGTCGGCTGATCGGAAACAAATCCGTTTCGGATAAAGTTGTCCTGGACGTTGAGGCCATCACGCGTGTAGTTAACAGATGAGGTGCGCTGGCCGTTGATCGAACCGCTGGTAGCATTTACGCCTGCCTGCAGGTTCAAAAGTGATAGTGGGTTGCGGCCGTTTAGCGGCAACTCCTTGATCTGTTGCGGACTGACTGTTGTCGCAAGCTCGCCGTTCGTAGAATTTATATCCTCGGCTCCGGCTGTCACGGTAACTTCTTCAGTTACGGCTCCAATCTCGAGAACCACGTTCAGCGGATACTCGCGGCCTGCGTCAATTTTTACGTCCGTTGCCGTATAGCCCTTAAAGCCGGCGGCGGTTACTTTTACTGTATACGTACCAAACTCGAGTGGCACCGTGAAGTTGCCGCTGCTATCGGAAGTGACAGTGCGTTCGCGTCCTGTCTGGCCATCGGTTATGACCACCGTTGCTCCGGCCACAGCGCCGGTTGCATCCGAGACAGTCCCGATAAGCTTTCCGCTCGTTGTCTGTCCCAGCGCCAGCATGGACGCGATAAAGACAAACAATAGAGTACCTGCAAATCTCTTCATACTCTCCTCCTAAGAAAATACAATGCGTTTATTTGTTTCTAAAGTTCAGCAATTAGAGTGAACATGCGGAAAGTTTCAATTATCGTGCCAGAAAGGGTGGAGGGACTAAGTGGAATTAAATGAACGATCTATAAGGCCATGTCTACCTAGGGTGTCCATTTCTATGCATTTTTGTACAAGAATCTGAATTTAGGAATTTGAAAAATCTAAAGGCGGGTATGGATGTTGTAAGTCTTGATCTTTGAGTTCAGAGTGGTCGCGTTCAGCCCGAGCAGGCGTGCGGCCCGGGACTGGTGTCCGCCGGTCTGGTCGAGTGCTCGCCGGATCAGATCGATCTCGAATCGCTTGACCTCGTCATAGAAATTGACGCCTCTGCCAATATCGATATTCCCCGAGGTGCCTTCGGCTTTTCTCATCATCTCAAAAGCCAATGCCGGATCGCGGACTTCGGGCCGTAGGCATTCGACCGTGATCTCGTCCGTCGAGGCGATCACGACGGCCCGCTCGATGATGTTCTCAAGCTCGCGCACATTGCCGGGATAGTGATAGTTCTCGAGCAGCGACAAAACCTCTGGCGACAGACTTTCCGATATCGTCCTCAGATTCTCTTCGTTGTACTTGTGAATGAAATGTTTTGTCAGGGGCAGGACGTCTTCCGGCCGCTGACGAAGCGCGGGAAGCTCGATGGGTACGACCGACAGCCGATAATAAAGATCTTCGCGAAACGTACCGGTCTTGACGGCATCTTTGAGATCGACGTTTGTCGCGGCGATGATACGAACGTCCACTTTTACCGGCGTTGTCTCGCCGATCGGGGTGAATTCCCGCTCTTGAATAACTCGCAGCAAACGGACCTGCATCTCCGGCCGCAGATCTCCGATCTCATCCAGAAATATCGAACCCGTGTCCGCAACTTCGAACAGTCCTTTCTTCGCCGCAACGGCACCCGTAAACGCCCCTTTGGTGTGACCGAACAATTCGGATTCGAGAAGCTCCGAGGGAATGTTGGAGCAGTTCACAACCACGAACGGAAAGTCGGCCCGCGGGCTCGACTCGTGGATCGCTTTCGCGATCAGCTCCTTTCCGGTTCCGCTTTCGCCCGTGACCAAAACGGTAGAGCGGGCAGGAGCGACGCGTTCGACAAGCCGGAAAATTTCTTCCATCTTCTCGGACCTTCCGACGATCGCGTCACGGCTGACGGATCGCGTCATTACCTGGCGAAGCGTTTGGCGCTCCTCTTCTTTGCGACGCTTCTTTATCCCTTTCGCGACGAAGCCGAGGATCTGCTCATTTTGAAACGGCTTTCGAATTACTCCGTTCGCGCCTTTTTCCCAAGCCGAGATCGCGGTGTCGAAAGTCGCAAACGCCGTGATCATCAAAACGACGGCTTCTGGGTCGGCCTTCATCAGTTCCTCGAGCGCGGTCAGGCCGCCCATTCCGGGCATCGAGACGTCCATCAAAACGACGTCATAAAATTTCTGCGAGTACACCTCAAGTGCTTCCTCGCCGGTTCGCGCGAGGTCGACCTTGTAGCCGGCAGTCGACAGAATCGTGTCGAGCACGTCACGCATTATCTCTTCGTCATCGCAGACGAGAATTGATCCTTTCTTAGCCATAAACAAAAGCCAAACCTAAGTAAAATGGGAGCGGAAAGGTTAAGATTATAGACGCTTGCGTAATTAAAGCGAAGTTAGGCGAAATGCCGGTGTTGGGTCGGTTGAATTGAACTCGATCCATGACAAAGTGCACGAGCTCTGCGACTTTGCGTCTTTACGTGAACATCGGCGCTGGTGAGGTCGGCGGTCGTTTTCACGCAAAGACGCAAAGACACAAAGTCGCAGACCTGTACGAAAGTTAAAATAACCCACTGCCGAACCGCGCATGATGGAATGGGCGAGAAGAAAACGTTTCACATCGGTTGTCAGAGCTGGCAGTACGAGGATTGGATCTCGAAGCCGGGCGACGACCCGGTATTTTATCCGCGAGGAACGCGTCAGGCGGACATGTTGTCGCATTACTCGCAGATCTTCGACACGATAGAAGTTGATTCCACCGCATACGGCACGCCCGCGATCTCTACCCTCGAAGGTTGGTTCGAAGCCACGCCCGATGACTTTTTATTCAGCTTAAAGGTGCCGCGCGCGATCACGCACGAATTTTCACTCACGCCCCAAAGCTATCCGGCTATAGACGAATTCACAGCTGCCGCGAGGGCTCTCGGTCCGAAGCTTGGAACGATCCTGATACAGCTGCCTGCGAGTTTCGAGTCGACAAAAGACAATGGTACCGCTCTTCGCTCCTTCGTTTCCCAGCTTCCGGACGACATCAGATTCGCAGTCGAATTTCGACATCCGGGCTGGTTCGTTGACTGGACGTTCGACGAATTGAACGAGCATGGAATCGCTCTTGCACTAGTTGCGGGAAAGTGGGTTCCGGAAGCCGTGGTGCTCGCGGCTTTTAAAAAAACAAACGTTCCATTTGCTTACCTTCGCATGATGGGTCTCCGCGACCTCGACAAATTCGATCGCGTCTATCGCGACCGGACTGAAGAGATCGAAAGATGGACGTCGAATACCGGTTCGTTGAAGGCGAAGTAAGTTTTCGTCTATCTCGATAACTATTTCGAAGGTCACGCACCGGTAACCGCGAACAAGTTCAAGGAAAAACTCGGCATCGCTCGCATTGATCCGAAGCAGCTTGATCCCCAGGCTTCTCTCTTTTGAAATTTCAGGTTTCAGATCTCCGGGTTCAGCAGTGCCTATTCAGACGAAGAAATTTGTAATGACCGGAGCGCAGGCGTCCTGCCTGAATGAGTGCGAAGCACGAAAGAAAGAATGCATTTTCGAGCGGTCATCGTTTGACGTCGCTGTGCGACGTTGCATGCGGCGCTCTCCAGTCGGTGGAGCTCCAATTGCCAAACTTTTCGACCGGATGCACGTACTACATATGCGGAATTTCGGCTAATCACTTTAATAACTTAGGTATTGGAACTATTCTTACGTCATGGCAATGTCAAAAACTTCTAAGGTTCTGCTGATACTCGGCGGAATCGTGCTCGTCGTGCTGGTGGTCGGAGTAATCGCTGTCGCACTTCTGGCCGAATCACTCGGCAAACCAAGCGTCTCCGACAACAGCGTTCTCGTCCTGAGCGTCTCAGGCGATCTTCCGGATTACGTCCCCGAGGACCAATTTGCAAAAGCGCTGGGCATGAATCAGGGGCAGTCGTTCACGTCTCTTCTGACGCAGCTTCGTAAGGCGAAGATCGATGACCGAATCCAGGCTGTGATGCTCGACATTAATTTCCCGGGCATCGGCTGGGGCAAGGCCGACGAGCTTCGCGATGCGATCAAGGATTTCAGGACCTCGGGCAAACCCGTCTATGCGTACATGCAGCTCGGGATGAATAAGGAATATTACATCGCGACGGCCGCGGACAAGATCTTCGTTCCGCCGTCGGGAGATCTGTACATCAACGGCTTTGCAGCGGAGGCGATGTTCTACAAAGGATCGCTCGACAAGCTCGGCGTCGAAGCCGACGTGATCCAGATCGGCCCGAAGTATAAGAACGCGCCGGACCAATATACAAAGAAGGAAATGGGCGAGGGCCAGCGCGAGGTCATCAACGCCGTTCTCGATGAGTACTACAGCCGGTTCACGGGGGGCATCGCGGAATCGCGAAACAAATCCGTCGAAGATGTGAAAGGTCTCATCGACAACGCTCCGTACAACGCGGTCCAGGCGAAAGAGTTTGGGCTGATCGATGACGCGGTCTACAAGGAACAGGTTTACGAAGATCTGAAAAATCGTCTCGGCTATAAGACGGATGACAAATTGAGAACGATCCGAGGCGGCGAATATCGCGACATTCCTTCGGACTCGCTCGGCCTCAATAAGGGCGAGAAGGTTGCAGTGATCTACGCGTCGGGAACGATCAATGTTGGTCGCACGAACGACGGGCCGTTCGGCGGATCGATGGTCGGCTCGGACACAGTTGTCGCGGCGGTGAACGACGCGGCGAATGACAGTTCGATCAAGGCCATCGTGCTTCGCGTTGATTCGCCCGGCGGATCGGCGCTCGCGTCGGATCTGATGTGGTACGCGCTCGAAACCGCGAAGGCGAAAAAGCCGGTCGTCGTTTCCATGTCGGACGTCGCCGCATCGGGTGGATATTACATCGCCTGCAACGCGAACAAGATCGTCGCCGAGCCGTCGACGATCACGGGTTCGATCGGCGTCTTTTTAGGCAAGCCGGTCGTCAAAGGATTTTACGAGTGGCTTGGGGTCTCGAACGAGTACGTGATGCGCGGGAAGAACTCCGGCATCTTCCGCGAAACTGAAAAGTGGACGCCCGAAGAACGCGCGAAGATGGAAGACGGAGCGCACAATATTTACTTCAACAACTTCGTCCCGAAGGTTGCGAAGGGCCGAAACAAAACTAACGAGGAAGTTGATTCGATGGCGCAAGGCCGCGTCTGGACGGGAACTCAAGCGAAGGCGAACGGATTGATCGATGAGTTCGGCGGACTCGAGAAAGCGATCGACGTCGCGAAACAGCTCGCCGGCCTTCCCGCGGACAAAGACATCCGAAGGGTTGTGCTGCCGGTCCCGAGGCCGTTCTTTGAAACGATCTTTGGCAACTCGGAAGAAACGGAAGCGTCTGCCGCGGACCTAAGAGCTCAGAAGGCTCTTGCCGATTCGATGCCGGAAGACGTCCGAAAAATGTTTCGTTATGCGGAGATGTTCGATCAAATGAAGCGCGGCGAAGCAATGCTACTCATGCCGTTTGAGCTGGAGATCAAGTAGTTGGCAGTGGTCGGTGGTCAGGCGGTGGCCGAGTGGTTACCGCCTTTTATATAGGGCAGATCCCATCACAGGCCCGTCAAGCCCTGAGTACCGAAGGTGTGATTTGCGATTTACTATTCACCCGTTTCTCCCTTATAATCACCGCGAGTTCACCACTTAAACCACCGAAAAACTTAACTAGGACAAGGGGAGGTTCATCACTTTCACTTGTCCGTTTTTTCTATGGAGGAATAATGCTAAAAATCATTCTGGGTGTAGTCGCCGGCTTCATTGCCTGGACGATCCTTTGGCTCGGCAGCGACCAGCTGTTGATATCATTCTCCCCGGGTTGGTACGGCGCACACCAAAACGCATTCCAAGCGGCGATGGTCAACGCGACGCCCTTCACTCCGGACAACACAATACTCTCGATGCATCTTTGCCGGGCGGCGATAATCACGATCATGGCCGGGTTCCTTGCCGCAGTTGTCGCAGGCGAGAATCGGAAAGCGCCGCTCGCGCTCGGTATTTTGCTTTTATTATTCGGCGCGGGCGTTCAGGCTATGGCGTGGAGCTATATTCCAGTCTGGTATCACATAATTTTTCTCGGATTGCTCGTGCCCTTCGCGATCCTCGGCGGCCGGATGAAGCAAGCCGCGTAAGG
Organism: Pyrinomonadaceae bacterium; assembly: GCA_039934315.1. Classification (GTDB taxonomy): domain Bacteria; phylum Acidobacteriota; class Blastocatellia; order Pyrinomonadales; family Pyrinomonadaceae; genus OLB17. Next base: position 11,712 of record JBDTMK010000051.1, read on the forward strand.
AGAAAAATTATGATCAGAATATTCGTCCCGGCTGTCGCTAAGAGAAGGAAAAATGAATAAGCAATTGGACGACACACATTACCGAAATACTAATTACGAAATTACCAATTACAAGAAGTAGACTTGCCCCGTTTTTAACAAACCACGGACTTTGCGTGTTGGTAATATTAATTTTGTAATTTAGTAATGAGTAATTCTTACGGCGATCGGAAGAGGCAGCCACTTGGCCGGCTTCAGGTAGGTTAATTCGTTTAATTTTTCAACAAGGCCTTCCTGTTCGGCGACGAGGTCGTCGGGCGGAAGGTCGTTTTTGTTTTCGTAGCACGCGTGGGCGATGCAGGGCAGAGGTTTGCCTTCGTGGTGAACGAGGCAGCCGATCCCTTTTTCAAATAAAGGACATGCGTAGGTTTTTGAGAATGTGTCGCCTTCGGATGACAGATCGTATTTCGAGATGGCGTCGTCTATTCGCAGCGAAACTTTTTGTTGCTGGTGAGCGGGTAGTTTGCCGATCGTTTGTCGGATAGCCGCCGCCTCGAGTCGCGTGATATGAACATTGACGAAATGCGCATCGATGCAGCATGCACCCGGAGTCTCGCAGGTCAGGCAATCTTTCGCACGATGCTCGTAGCCATCGCGGATACGGTCGGCGAATTCGATTTTCAACCCATGCAGTTTTTTGAGTGCGTTAGTTTGGCTAAGCAGCCTCATTTTAAATTCGATACCCGTGGACGCCCTTCTCTTCTTGGCGACTTTGCGGCTTTGCGGGAACCCATATTCAAAACTGTCCGGCGATAAGCTTCCCGCAAAGCCATAAAGCCGCAAAGTCGCAAAGAAGAAGAACGTCATGTACAATTCTAGCTATCTAATCTTACATTCCTCGGAGGTTTATGCTCAAAGAAGGCGACAAGGCACCCGACTTTAATTCAAAGGACCAGGACGGCAATCCGGTACAGCTGTCCGATTTCAAAGGAAAGCGCGTCGTGCTTTTCTTCTACCCGAAAGACGACACACCTGGCTGAACGAAGGAAGCATGTTCGTTCCGTGATGCGAACGACGAATTCGAAAAGAAGAACATCAAGCTGCTCGGC
>JBDTMK010000052.1:0-12729 GCA_039934315.1 Pyrinomonadaceae bacterium
ATGAGAAAGGTCGCGGGTGAGATCGTTATCGATCGCCGCGACCTTTTTTGTTTCCGGTTATTATTTGGCGCGAGTTAAATTTAGAGCACGGGAAATGTTTCAGAAGCTCGAAACCGAAAAATATTTATGGGGTTGGCGATGGCCGATCATCATTGTCGCCGTCGCGATATTACTGCTTGCCGTCCAGATGTTTCGGATCAATAGGCCCAGGCAGATCGGCACCGCCCCAGACCCCGTTACGTATTCCACTCCAGGCGTTTTGGTCTCGGGCGACCTATTAATTCCAGAACGCAGTTTTTACGTAAGGCAAATTGATCTCAACAGAAGGATGAGACTTTCGGGGTCGTTCATGACCGGGAGCCGTAAATCCCGAGTTTCTGTTATTGTGCTAGACCGGCCGAACTTCGAAAAATGGAAACTTGATTCTGACTATACCTCCGTCGCTGAGACAGGCTATGTACCCGGCGGAAAAGTAACGCCGGTGCTTGAGCCGGGAACTTCTTTCGTTGTGATCGACAGCCGGGATAACGAATCGTCTGGATCCCTCCGAGTTGAATTCAAACTCGAATAGTCGGATCTTAAAAATCTTCGCTCCGGCCTTCCAATATTTTTGTGTACCCTTCGTTTACCTCCAAGAGGGGGAAGAATCGAACGGCTGTTCTGCTTTGTTATCAAAAAGCCTTTTGAGTTCTATTTTGTTATTAATAAGTCGAAAAAAAATTCCCCTTCATTTGCCTTGATCAAGGTCGGGAATTGCTCTCTATTGTCTCGCCCGACGACGCTAAATCGTTCCCGGGAAATGAATTTAATGCGTTTCGGAGTTGCCTCTTGTTTCTGTGGATTTCTGTTTGCAATACCCTTTCTTTCTATGCTAATCTGTGACCCGTTTTTCATACAGATATACCCTGTAAACCATTGATAACAAATAACTTAAGGTTTCACATTAGCGTTTAAGCAAGACTTCCACAGGCTTGTGGAAAACGCTGTGGAAAAGAAGTTGTTTAGCTCTTTTTCGCTAGCGAAAATCGTATCGAAAAAGACTTAAGGGGTTTGCCAGTAGGATAGAGCTCAGCCGCTTAAGCGCGAATTTGCGGACTATGCCCTTGCTTAAAATTTCGCGACCTTAAACAGCAATTATTCGGAGGCCTCACGTGTCGACCATTTTGGAAAAAACTGAAGTCTGGAACCAGATGCTCCAGTTCATCGAAAAACAACTCAACAGGCATATTTATGATTCCTGGTTTCGGCCGATCCGTTATGAGGGCCAGGATGACGCAGCCAAAATATTATTCCTTCGAGCGGGCCAGGTAACAAAGGATTGGGTCACGCTTTACTACAATGATCTTTTGAAGGCTGCTGCGGACGCCGCGAGGTTCGGAGATTATCGATTCGAATGGACGGTCGACGAGGCGGAGAATGCCGAAGAGCGTTTTTCGGAGATGCCCAATCCCGATTTCTTTCAGCCAATGGAAAAGAGCTTTGCGGCTGCGGCGACGACGGAAGCTCCCGCGACTCAAAGCAACACAACGTTTTCAAGTTCGAGCCAGACGAATTTCCTTGATCTCGAACCAGTAGAGAACTCTCTCAATCCAAAGTACACGTTCGAAAAGTTCGTCGTCGGCACGAGCAATCAATTTGCCCACGCCGCCAGCCTTGCCGCAGCCGAGACACCCGGCAAAACATATAACCCTCTTTTTATCTATGGTGGAGTCGGACTGGGAAAGACCCATCTGATGCATGCGATCGGCCACTCCATCAAGGAGCGAAATAGGCACCTTCGGGTTTCCTACATCACATCCGAAAAGTTCATGAATGAACTTATCAACGCCATTCGCTATGACAAGACGCAGAGCTTTCGCGAGAAGTATAGATCCATCGATGTCTTGCTCATGGACGATGTCCAGTTTATGGCCGGGAAGGAACGGACGCAGGAAGAATTTTTCCACACGTTCAATACGCTCCATAACGATCAGAAGCAGATCGTCATCACGAGCGACTGTCCGCCGCGCGATATTCCAACCCTGCAGGAGAGACTACATTCCCGTTTCGAATGGGGACTAATAGCCGACATCGAGCCTCCTGATCTCGAAACTAAAGTTGCGATCCTGAAACGTAAAGCCGATCTCGATGGCATCCATTTGCCAGACGATATCGCGATCTTTATTGCGACCAAGATCCGGTCGAACGTAAGAGAGCTCGAGGGATCGCTCGTGCGCCTTGTTGCGATATCCAGCTTGCGAGGGGTACCGATATCGAAAATGCTCGCCCAGGATGCTCTAAAAAACATCATCGATAGCGAAAGACCGGAAGGTTTGACTATGGAGCGGATTGCTCGTATCGTTGCGTCACATTACAAACTCACCGTCGAAGAAATGAAATCGAAAAACAATTCTCGAGCTGTAGCGGTGCCGCGCCAGGTGGCGATGTATCTATGCAAACGATTGACGACTCACAGCTATCCTGAGATCGGTCGGGAGTTCGGCGGGAAGCATCATACGACCGTGATGCACTCTTTTGACAAGATTGATACGCTGGTTAAGAAAGACAGTGTTTTCCACAATACTATCAGCGGTTTAATTGACAGTCTTTGCAATTAGTTATTGATGTTTCGGACGGCGCAGCCGAAAACGGGATTTCCACATTTTCTTTCTTCGCCGACCTCACTATCTATTGTGCTTGCAGCATTTGAAAAAAGATTTCCACTTTTCCGCAGGTTACGGGTTCGACTCTCCTGTGGACATGGTGGAAAAGATACGCCGGCAAAAGTTTTCCAGATTTGAAATGCGATTTCCACAAGTTTTCCACAACTGATGTGGACGCCGAAGCCCAATGCGAATAAGCCTTTGAATGGCTTTTGCACATATGCACAGCCCCTATTACTACTACTAGAGATTTATTATGTTTTTTGATTAAGTAGTAATAGCAAAAGGCGGCACAGTTTCACGGCAGAATAGCGAATTCGGAGTTAAACGAGAACAATGGAATTTACGATCAAACAGAACATCCTCAAAGAAGAACTTAGTTACATCCAGGGTGTCGTCGAACGGAAATCGACGATTCCGATCCTGTCGAATATTTTGATCGAGAGCCTCGGCGAAAACGAGATCCGAATATTAGGAACGGACCTCGACGTCACGATTCGTTGCGACGCGGAGGCGGAAATAAAACAAGCCGGCTCCATGTGCATCCAGGCTAGAAAGCTTTTCGATATTGTTCGCACATTGGACGGCGGTGATGTTCATTTTAAGAAACTCGAAAACGAATGGGTACAGATGAAGGCCGGTCGAGCGAGTTTCCGTCTTGCTGGCGTCAATCGTGAGCAATATCCAGAGCTTCCTATATTCAAATCGGCTCCGTCGAAGCTTTCCAGTGAGATCTTCAATTACTTCATTCATAACACCGCTTTCGCGATCACGAACGAGCAAAGCCGTTTTACGCTTTCCGGGGCCAAGTTCATGATCGCGGACGGAAAGGCTCGAATGGTGACAACTGACGGGCACCGCCTCGCGTTTATTGAAAAAGCGATTGACGATGCAGGCGACACGCAGATGGACGTCCTTATCCCGAAAAAAGCGCTCACGGAACTGGTCAAGATCTCTCGCGATTCAGACGGCGAGATACAGTTCGGTGAAGACCAGAATCACATCTATTTTGAAACCGGCGGCCGTTTGCTCATAACTCGAAAACTCTCGGGCAATTTTCCAAATTACGAAATGGTCATGCCGAAGGACAATGACAAGACGGTAATTTTCGACCTCAACGAAATGAAAAATGCGGTCAGGCGAATTTCCCTTATGGCCGATGAGCGAAATCGGTCCATTCGCATGACGGTCAGAAAGGACGAAGTCGAAATAACCGCACAGTCCAGCGAGGAAGGTGAAGGGCAGGAATTCGTCACGGCGGATTATTCGAGCGAGGAAGAAATTACGCTCGGTTTCAACTGGCAGTACCTGCAGGAATTTCTAAACAATGTCGGAGCTCTGGAAAACGCTGGTTCGGACGCAGCGTCGTCTGCGTCACCTGAGACGAAAGAGACGGACGGCGATAAAGTGCGCGTGAAGGAAACGAAAGGATCAACGCGTATATCTTTCGAGTTTAAGGATGCGAATGCGGCAACGCAGATTCGTATAGCTGGTGACACCGCATACGATTACAAATATATCGTTATGCCTTTGAGAATATGATCAGATCTCCCATCTGAATAAAGAGTACCGAGGCGGAGATTTCAAGAAATCTCCGCCTCTTTCCTTTGTATTGGCCGCCGCGTATGAAAGGCAAATTTAACTATTTTAACATTTAAGCCGATGGGTCAACGGGACTCCCGCTTATGGTCGAAACCGAAGCCTACAACGGAAACAATGTGTACAGAAGCGGAACTTATGGCTACCAGAGCTATGTTGACCGGAGCCAATATCAGTACTATTTCCAGCAAGGTTTCCAGAGAGGCTACGACGATGGTTTTAGTAACCAGTATCGATATGGTGTCCGTTCAAATAACGGCATTAATATACTTGGTAACATTCTCAACGGCATCATGAACCTTACTCAGAACTAAGTAGAGATTCGAATGATCGATTCGACGCGTCCGGACTTAATAGGTCCGGACGCTTTTTGTTTATAATTCAACAGATGTCGTCTCCGAGATTCTTCGCAACGCAAAATGATTTTCGAAAGTGGCTGGAAAAGTATCACGATAAGATGTCCCAGTTGGTCGTGGGATTTTATAAAGTAAAAAACGCGAAACCGAGCATGACCTGGAGCGAGTCGGTCGATCAGGCACTCTGCTTCGGTTGGATAGACGGCGTAAGAAAGCGCCTCGACGACGATTCCTATTCTATTCGATTCACGCCCCGACGCCCGAAGAGCGTCTGGAGCGCGATCAACATAAAAAAGATCGAGGATTTATTGGCGAAGGAATTGATGCACCCGAGCGGCGTAGCCGCCTTTGATACGAGAGACGAAAAAAGATCGGCGATTTATTCTTACGAGAACCGGCCGAAGAAACTGGATCGAAAATACGAAGAACAATTTCGGAAGAATAAAGAAGGGTGGGAGTTCTTTCAGAAGCAGCCGCCGGGTTATCTGCAGCTGTGCACCCACTACGTGATGAGTGCAAAGCACGAAAAAACCAGGATCAGCCGCTTGGAGAAGCTGATCCTGGCTAGCAAAGTCGGGAAAAGGTTGTAACCTGCCGACTTTTGCAGGCATTCGGTTCACATCGCGGAAGAGAATTAACCGTTGAGGGCTAAACTCTTCGGCCCCGTACCAATTGCAGTACCAGCACGATGACCGCAATTACGAGAAGGATGTGGACCAAGCTGCCAACAGCCTGGCCCGCAAATCCAAAGCCCAAAGCCCATAAAACGAGCAGGATAATAATTATTGTCCAAAGCATATTTTTCTCCTTTGTCGAAAATTTTTCTTCTAAACACTTGCCGACCAGCTAAGGCCACATCATCATTCATTGGCTCGATCTTATTGCCCAGCTTCAATTATTCTTTCATCGCAAAGCAACTCGATCGATCGCGGATAGATATCGCTTCCTTCGTTCTCCATATGAGCTTCTGATACCAGCTTCGTCCCAGTCAGGAGAGTTTGAAAGATCGCGTCCGCCGGGGACATTCGCTCATCTGTGAAAGATTCGCCCGGACCATATCATCTCCGAAGCGTTCTCCTCCATGAGATAGCTAAATTCGTCGTAATCGGCCAGTGCCGGATAGTATACTTCTTCTTCTTCACGAATGCGCAGCGCGAGCGCCCCCCTTCAGATCACAAAAGGTTTCGGGTTTCCCTTTTTGCCATTGCTCACGCCTCGAAGTCCTCGACCAGACCGATCATCTGACGGTGATCCCGGACTAAGATTTCAGTAGTAAGCATTTAATCTTCCAATGAGACACAAAAAGTATTAGTTGCAAAAGAAATGTTAGACGAAGGGAATTTCCGATAGGCTAATGCAGGTTACACAAACCAAGTCGGAAGTGCCGCACCCAACATAGGTGTAAATGACTGCCCGTGAGAATATTGAAAACGTTCCTGATTAATTCGTTCGTCTATGCTAAACAGTCTGAAAGAACCTCGGCGAGTAGTGATAACGGGTTTCGGTTGTGTGACGCCTATCGGTATCGGCCGAGAGGCTTATTGGGACTCGCTGCAGGCGGGTAGAAGCGGAGTTAGACGTATCGAGACATTTGATCCGTCCGGTTTTGACGTTCAGATCGCCGCGGAAATTCCCGAGTTCGATTGGAAGAGTGAGCTAAACCCAAAAGATCGGCAGCACGTACCGCGCACTGTTCCCCTCGTTCTCGCCGCGGCACGCGAAGCGGTCCGGGATTCCTCAATACCTGTTGACGAACTTTCTCTGGAAGAAAAACGAAGGTTCGGGGTCGTCCTCGGAACGGGCGGGGGAGGTCTTGCCTTCACTGAAAAACAGTTCGGTTACTGGTTTTCCGGAAATGCGGGGAAGGGAAGCATCTACACGATCCCCGCTTCGACGCACGGCGGTCTGTCGTCCGAGCTGTCGATGGTCTTTAACCTGCACGGGCTCTCGCACATTATCTCCACGGGCTGCACTTCGTCGACCGACGCGATTTTCTACGCCGCTCAACATATTTCTTTAGGCAGGCAGGACATGATGCTGACGGGGGGCGTGGATAGTCCGATCTCGCCGGGGATACTGAAGGGCTTTGAGGTCATGACGGTTTGTACAAAAGAGTGGAACGACGACCCACAGCGAGCGTGTCGTCCATTTTCTAAAGACCGTTCGGGAATCGTGATCGGTGAGGGCTCATGGGTCTTCGTCCTCGAATCCTATGAAAGCGCGGTTCGTCGTGGAGCAAAGATGTATGCGGAGATAGCCGGTTACGGGGTCACGTGCGATGCGTACCATCGGGTCAGGCTGGAGGAGAATGGGATCGAGCCGGCGCGGGCGATGACGTTAGCGATGGAGGATGCCGGACTCTCTCCGGACCAGATCAACTACGTGAACCTGCACGGAACATCCACGCAACTCAACGATCGGATCGAAACACAAGCTGTAAAGTTGGCGTTTGGTAAAGCGGCTTACGACATCCCGATGTCCGGGACGAAGTCGCAGATCGGCCATCCTCAAGGGGCGACCGGAGCTGCAGGTATCGGTGCCGCGCTTCTCGCAATGAAAGAAGGCGTAATACCTCCGACAATCAATTTGGATGTTCCGGATCCGCTTTGTGACCTCGACTACGTTCCAAATACCGCCCGAAGAGCGCAAGTCGATGCTGCGCTTTGTAACTGTATCGGATTCGGCTCAAAAAACTCGGCTTTAATTCTTACAACTCCCTAAACAAAAAAAGTGCGGCTTAGTGAAAGCTGCACCTCTAGAAAATATCTTACAGGTATTAAAACAGGACAGGCGATGAAGATTCGTTGGAACGAACAACGGGCGGATAATAAAACGGGCCGACCGTTCGAAAACCTTCGGTATCGAATTTTTTTCGGGCGCCGCAGTCTAGGCACGCTCTATATGAGTCATTTTTCTCCGTAAAAGGTCTAGTCAGTCGTTTATGCCAGCAGCCAAATACCGACGCCATAATGCCGATCCTGTTGCCAAACGACCCTCGTGTCCGATTAATGATCGATGCTGCGATATTGTTCTGTTCCAAAATTCCTTGCATAACTGTCATCTCCTCACATTCGATTCAATGTGATTCGTCCGTTGGAGGAAAGAACGAATCCTAGGGAAGTTTTTGCAGATTTTTCAAGAACCAATGTTTTACACGGTCAACCTGCACAACCTCAACGCGTGGAGACCGATAAATAACTATCATTTAATTTATTTGTCCCTGCCGCAAAGTCAGTTGCAAGCCTCATGCCCCAAAAGTATGTTTTCTACATTACGCATGGTTCGGATCTACTTTCTCTTATTCCGTTATTCCGCTAAAATCATCCGAAAAGACAGGGAAACTTTATGAAAACATTTATTCGGGGAGTTATTCTCAGTGCATTTATCGTGCTCCCGGCAATAACGTCGTTTGCGTGGGACGATACCGGACATAAGACGGTGGCCTATATCGCCTGGCAGCAAATGTCTCCGGCAGCGCGCGAGGCGGTAATAAGAATTCTCAGAGCCGCACCGGAAGATTCAGATCTCTCCGCGTTTTATTTGAACGGCGCTGAGTCCGAAGATAACCGCAAGCTTGAATACTTCATGCTGGTTGCAACGTGGGCCGACATCGTTCGTGACCGTGCCTTTGAAAATCGCAACAAGAAGTATCACAAAAGTAACTGGCATTATGACGACACGTTCTGGAAGCAGGTGAACGGCAAAGCCGAAGTCCTGCCGAAAGCCGAAGAGGGCGGCCAGGCGATAACCAGGCTTATAGAATCGGAGAAGGTGCTGCGCAATGCGTCGGCGATCGACAAGGATAAAGCAATCGCAATCGCATGGGTCGCCCACTTGATCGGCGATATTCATCAACCGCTGCACACGTCGGCCCGCGTCACCGATAAGGAACCCAAAGGTGACCAAGGCGGAAATCTTTTTCTCTTAACACCGGAGGGGACGCCGCGCGAGAAGCAAACGAATCTGCATTGGTTTTGGGATTCGATAATCGATCGCAGCACTCCACTGAAAGGCGACGCATGCGAACGGGATTACATCGCGTCCGTCGGGGGGAAGATCATGAAGAAGTATTCGCGACGAGAGCTCGCATCCGAAATAAGGCCCGGTGCATTCGATGAATGGCGCGCCGAAAGTTTCGCCCTCGTTCCGCTCGAAGTATTTTCGTCTGACCTTGTTCGATTCCAGATGCCGTCTGAAAAATACAAGAAGAAAGCCTTTCATGTCGCCCAGCGCCAAATTGCTTTGGCCGGTTACCGACTGGGCGAAACGTTAAACCAAATCTTCGGTACTCCATCGGCCCCTTCAGCGCCCGCGGCACACTGAGATCCCTTTCAATGAAACCTTCCGAAATTGCGGGTTACTTCAACAACCGATTGGACAAGACGATCGAGATGATACGTGAGATCGTCGAGATCGAATCGCCCTCATACGACGTAGAGCGAAGCGAGCTTGTCGCTCTATGGATCGAGAACGAAGCGCGCAAATTGCCGCTGGAGCTCGCGATCGAGCGCGTCCCTGCCGCGAAATGTGGCGACCATATCGTGATCAAAGCGTTTCCGGATATTGAAGAGAGCATCCTTCTACTCGGTCACACCGATACTGTTCATCCTGTCGGAACGAAGGTGCTGAATCCGACGAGGATCGAAAACGGAAAATTTTTCGGGTGTGGGATCTTCGATATGAAGTCAGGGATCGTTCTCATGCTCGAAGCGCTGCGCTTCATGGCGGAATTTCGCACGAGGCCGACGCGCAGTCTCACGATCCTGCTTTCATGTGACGAAGAGGTTGGAAGCTTCACGGGGCGCGAACTCGTCGAGCGCGAGGCCCGCAAAGCGAAGGCGTGTTTCGTATTTGAGCCGTCCGCGGGCGGGCGGGTGAAGACGGGTCGAAAGGGAACGGGCATGTTCACGATCAAAGCTCACGGCGTTCCGGCGCACGCCGGCCTAGAGCCTGAAAAGGGAGCGAGCGCGATCCTTGAGATATCACGGCAGATCGAAAAGCTTCACTCACTAAACAACATAGGCGCTGGTACGACTGTAAATGTCTGCACCGCACGCGGCGGGACGACAACCAACGTGATCCCGGAGCATGGGGAGTGCACCGTCGATGTCCGATTCTCCTCAATGGATGAGGCGGCGAGGATCGACACCGCGGTTCGTGATCTCAAGCCGTTTGACGATCGCGTTTCGTTGGAGATTAGCGGCGGCGTGAATCGCCCGCCGATGGAGCGGACTGCCGCTGTCGCCGCATTGTTCGAAAAGGCAAAGTCGGTTGCCGCCGATCTCGATTATGTCCTCGACGAAACACAAGTTGGAGGAGCATCCGATGGAAATTTTGTCGCGGCGTTAGGAGTTCCGGTCCTCGACGGGCTAGGAGTGGCAGGCGACGGCGCGCATCGATTGGACGAGCATATTCTGATCGACGACATCGCAAAACGCGCCGCATTCGTTACGTCACTGCTCTTGTCGTGACGGGCAGACAAAACGATTCGAGCCGACGCCGACCGCAGGTGTGCAGTGCGAATATTCGGAACCTGAGGCATTTTGCATGAGCTGTTCGGGTAATTTCATGCCGACTATTTTTTCACATGCGATCTTCGCCTCTGCCCTCGGCTTCGCTACGAAAACGGAACCGCTCCCTGCTCGGTTTTGGATCCTCTCGTGTATGTTCGCGATTCTCCCGGATGCGGATGTCGTGGGATTTGCATACGGCGTCCAATACGGAAGCATTCTCGGGCATCGAGGGATAACTCACTCAATTGCCTTCGCGATATTTCTGGGCGCGATAGGAGCGTTTTGCTTCGTCGGCACGAATGTATCTAAATGGAAACTAGCGTTATATTTCGGATGTGTCACGCTTTCGCATCCGTTGTTGGACATGCTTACCAATGGAGGCTTAGGCGTCGCGCTGCTCGCTCCATTCAGTAATGAGCGGTTCTTTTTTCCATGGAGACCCATCGAGGTCTCGCCGATAGGAGCCGACTTTTTCAGTTCGCGCGGCTTGTTGGTTCTTGGCAGTGAAGCTCTTTGGATCTGGGTGCCGGGTATTTCGATCGTGTTAGGATCGTGGTTCATCCGACGAAAATTGCGGTAAACGAGCTTCAATATATTTCCGCCTTGCGGAGGCGCATCCTGTCCGGTGATGGGCGCGGTCTTCAAAACCGTTTGCGAGTACGCGAGAGCGTGCTTGGGTGGGTTCGACTCCCACACGCCTCCGCCAATCTTATTTTGGAATTTAGATTTTGGATTTTGGATTGCGACACTACGCATTCAATAGCTATTAGGATTCTTCAGAATAATTAAATCTTTCTCTACACCGCCTGCGATAGTCTCTGCTCGTGACCGAAAACGAGTTCAAAGAACGCACAAAGCAAATTGCTCTGCGCATCATCCGGTTAGTCGAAAAGTTACCTCGATCCCTCATTGCAGACACGATCGGGAAACAATTGATACGGTCAGGAACGTCGGTTGGTGCTAACTACCGAGCGGCGTGTCGAGGCAAGTCGCGGGCAGATCTCATACACAAGCTGGCAATCGTCGAAGAAGAAGCTGACGAAAGCTTGTACTGGATAGAACTGTTATGCGACGCCAACTTGCTACCGCCGGAAAAAGTCGTAACCTTGTGCAGTGATATCGACGAAATCGTTTCGATGACGGTCGCTTCGATCAGGACATTGCGCAGTCGGGCGACTACTTCCCCTTCAAAATCCAAAATCCAAAATCTAAAATCCAAAATCGAGCCATGAAGAGTTGGATCGCCCTCAACATGACTCCCGGTGTTGGCCCGCGGGTGGCGACAAAGCTGCTCGAGGCGTTCGGCTCGCCGGAGAACGTTTTCCACGCCAGACGGGCACAGCTCGAATCGCTGCGGATCAAACCTGAGACTATCGAGAGCCTGATCGCTCGCGCGTTTTATGAGCGTGCGTCGATCGAGCTCGAGCGCGTCAAGAAACTTGGCGGTGACATCCTGATCCTCGACGACGGAACGTATCCGGAGATGCTGCGCGAGATCGCCGACCCACCCATTACGCTCTATGTTCGCGGCGACTGGGAAGCATGCTTTTCGCAACCGTGTATCGCGGTGATCGGATCCCGGTTGTGCTCGACTTACGGAACAAACGCGGCCGAGATGCTGGCCCGCGATCTTGCATCGCGAGGCATCTGCGTCGTCTCAGGGCTGGCTCGGGGCATCGACACGACCGCTCATCGAGGCGCGATGCGCGGCGGAGGCAAGACTGTAGGCGTCCTCGGGACCGGGATCGACGGGGCGTATCCCAAAGAGAACACGCGTCTCATAAAAGAAATCCTAGACTCGGGCGGAGCGGTCGTTTCGCAGTTCCCCCTCGGGACGCCGCCGCTGAAGGACAACTTTCCTTATCGAAATCGAATCATAAGCGGGCTAAGCTTAGGAGTGTTGATCGTCGAGGCATCGGAGCGAAGCGGTTCGTTGATAACCGCGAGACTTGCGATGGAGCAAAACCGCGAAGTGATGGCAGTGCCCGGAAATATCACTTCGGCAAATTCTTACGGCACGAATTATTTGATAAAGTCGGGCGCGAAACTCGTGCAGCAGTGGCAGGATGTCGTAGCTGAGCTCCCTAGTGAGATATCGGCCGCCATTCTTCCGCCAAAAGTCGACGAAGAGAAAGATGAAGGCCGGAAAGAAATTGCTCCGTTGGATCTAAGCTCCAATGAGCAGAAAGTGTGGTCGCTCTTGTCGTACGACGAGCCGCTCCACATAGACGTTTTGTTGCAGTCGAGCGGCATGTCATTTGGTGATCTGAACACGGCGCTTGTCGCCCTGGACATTCGCGATCTGATCCGGGTCCTGCCGGGAAAGAATTACGCACGGCGGGTTTGACCGGCGAAGAGGGTCGGTTTGACAGAATAGAAACATAGGTGTTAGAAGTCAGATTGTCAGGTGCGAATCGCATCTGACTATTTTTTTCGGGGGAGAGTTCCCTGAGCAAGCTGTATGGCAAAGAATCTAGTGATCGTCGAATCGCCTGCTAAAGCGAAGACGATAAACAAATATCTCGGGGACGATTACACCGTCCTGGCATCGATAGGTCATATCAAAGACCTGCCCGGAAAAGACCTTGGTGTCGACGTCGAAAACAATTTCGAGCCGAC
>JBDTMK010000053.1:0-12685 GCA_039934315.1 Pyrinomonadaceae bacterium
CTTTCGTTCCTAGCCCGTCAGCTAACCTCGTAGGTGTGGCAAAGAAGTTACTGCAGAAGTTTTGACCTCTAAAGTCGCGATTTTGTGTGTGCTTCGCGCTCTGCTTTCTCAACATCTCAAGCAGACATCCGGTCTTCTCAAAGAGGAAAACTCCGTATCGAAAGATACGGAGTTTTTTTGTACTTACCTTTCTCGCGATCGATCTAAGGTTCGATCTTGACCGTCTTCACGGGTATCTTCTCGAGCGGATCTAAACTTAGCGTCGTCGGTTGAGAGGGAAGCTTATATGAAAACGTTTCGAGGCGTTTTGTGACACTGAGTTTTTCCGTCCGTTTCGTGTCGCCGTTCGTGAACTCGATGTCCATCGGCATTCGGAAGACAGCAGGAGTTATCCGGTCGGCTTTTTGGGTTTGGGCGACGGTTACGCGCAGTGTTGTTGTCGCCTGATCCCAGGACTTTTTTACTTCAAGCTTAGGATGTCCAGCCATGTAGACCCACTGATCGAAAAACCAATCCAGATCGCGGCCCGACGTTTCTTCCATTGCCGACTTGAGATCACTGCTCTCGACATTTCCGAATCTATGCCTGGTCAAATAAATGTTAATTGCTGTCCAAAAAGCCTCATCACCAACCTCTTCGCGCAGCGTATGTAAAACCGCTCCGCCCTTGTTATAGATAGTCGCCGGGCGATCGAACAACTCGGCAACATCGTCTGCATTCTGGTTGTACAAAGCGTTCCGTTTTTTGTTTACCGAATCGTCGATCAGGAATATCTCGGCATCCCGCTTGATTTTGATGAGATAGTTTCCCCGCCCGAACATCTGCTCTCGATACGCAGCTTCCATGAAAGTGGCGAACCCTTCGTTGAGCCAAAGTTCCGCCCAGTTCTTGCAAGTCACCAGATCGCCAAACCACGAGTGAGCCAACTCGTGTGAGACCAGATCACCGACCCCGGCTGCGAGCAAATCATTCGTCACCGCGAAGATCTCGGTGTCAGCCATTGTCGTCGCTGTTACGTTTTCCATACCGCCGAAGGTAAAGCCGGCAACGACGGTCTGATCGTACTTATTGAATGCGAAATTTACACCAGTAAGAGACTCATAGACACGTATCATCTCTTTTGTATTGCCGTAGGCTTTTTGCGCGACTGCTTCCGCTCCGGGATATATGTAAAAACCGAGCGGGATGTCCCGATACTTGTCCGCTACTCTCGCGTACTTACCGACGACGAAGGAAACAAGATACGTCGGCGTCGGAATATTCATCCGAAAATGATGAGTGATGGAGCCATCGGCATTTGTGACTTCCTCGAGAGGCTCACCGTTTCCGACTACGGTTTCGCCTTCGTTCGCTGTTATGAATTCTTCGAACGTAGCTTTATCGCTAGGGAAATCGAATGAAGGGAACCAGTGGCGGGCCTCGTCCGCTTCGCCTTGGGTCCATATCTGTTCCGAGTGAATTACCTTCCCGTTCTCGACTTCATCGTCGACAAAATAGACGCCCTTTCTCGGTACCGATGAGTGCTTGAATTTGATAGTTATCGTGTCAGTCGTCTTGTAAGCCTTGTCTAAGGTGACGAGTATGTTTCCGCCGACAGTCCGAAACTTCAGACGTGTTCCGCGCGACTCCAGTTCGACGGAATCAAACGATATGCCCACCGCGTCAAACTCTGCCACGGTAAAATCGTTTTTCAGCGGCTTGAAACGGATGGTCGTTTCGCCTATAACTTTTTTCGCCTTCCGATCGAAACTTACGCGAAGGATGTAATGCTCGGCGTCGTACGTCCGTGGACGATCAAAATTACGCCGCGGCGTTTGCGCTGCGGCGGAATCGAAAATAAGAAACAAGATTAGAAGGCGAAAGCCGGTGAGGAAGCGATAAGATCTCATACCTATTTTAGATGCGTCGAAAACCAGTCGAGCACATTCCGGTACCAGAATTCTGAATTCTGCGGCTTCAAGATCCAGTGGCCTTCGTCTGGAAAGATAATCAGCTTCGAAGGAATATTCTTCAGCTGCAAAGTCGTGAACAACTGCAGACTTTGATCAACCGGTACGCGGAAGTCGAATTCACCGGCGGTTACGAGAGTAGGAGTGTCGAAGTTGTTGACAAACTTGTTCGGCGACCATCGCTGGTAGAGGGTCGGATTTTCCCAGGGCAATCCCTTGAATTCCCATTTAGGGAACCACACTTCTTCAGTAGCTGTTGCCATCGATTCCAGGTTGTAGACTCCCGCGTGCGAGACAAACGCCTTGAATCGGAATCTCGGATCGTTGTTATGTCCAAGCAGCCAATCGACCATATAGCCGCCGTAGCTTCCACCGGCTCCACCGATTCGCGACTTGTCGATGTAGGGACGTTTGATGACTTCGGCAATTCCGTTCTTAAGATCGACGAAAGCCTTACCGCCCCAATCACCGGAGATGTCATTAACGAATTGCTGCCCATAACCCGTCGAGCCGCGCGGGTTCGGCATGAAGACAACGTACCCGGCGTTGGCGAATATTTGCGGGTTCCAACGATAGCCCCAGCTGTCATTGAAGGCGCCCTGCGGCCCGCCATGGATCAGCACGATGAGCGGATACTTCTTAGACGGGTCGAAGTTGGCGGGCTTGATAACAAAGCCATGGACGTTAGCATTTGCTGCACCCTTCCATTCCATGTCCTCCGCCTTTTGCAGTCGGTAGCTCCGATAGATGACGTCGTTGAAACTGGTCAACGGCGTCGCGCCACTTCCGTCCGAGTTGACGCGCATCAGTTCCGTCGGCGAAGCGATCGAGCTCGATGCAAATACGATCGTCCGGCCATCGCCCGAGACATTAACGCCGTTCGCGTAGTAGCCCTCCAGAACGGGCTTTACATGTGTCGCGATCCTCAGTCTGAAGTCGGGCTCGACGGGCAGGCTGTATATCGGAGAGCGGCCTCGAGTGCCCGCCGCAAAATAGATCGTTTTCGCATCATTGGTTACGGTCATCTCATCGACTTGCTGGTCAAAACCGCGAGTCAATTCAACCGTCTCGCCGGTCGCCCGGTTGTAGCGCATGATCCGCCATCGGTCAGCTTCGAATCCTTCAGTCGCCTGCGATCGATAGAGAAGGTATTTTCCGTCCGGTGTGTAGACCGGGGCGGCATCGTAGCCTCTATTGGAAGCCGTGATATTTTTCTGACTCTTGTCTACAAGAGACGCGACTATGATGTCGCTGTTCGTGGAAATCGCTTCGATCTTGTCCGGGTTCTTCAAAAAAGCGATCTCGCGCGAGTCGGGTGAAAATGCGTAGTCGATACCGGTCGAAGCGCCATACGGCGGGGCGTCGAAATCGCCGGGTGTAAAATCGGCTGCGGTACCGCCACCGCTTGAAACTAAAAAGACGTGTGCTCGTTTGCGGTCGCGCCATTCATTCCAATGTTTGAACAGAAGGCGTTCTGTAACTTTTGCCTGTACCTTGCTGGATTCGATACGAGCCTCTTCCGTCTTGTTGCAGTCATCCGACCCGCATTCCGGATAGACCTCTGAGCTGAAGGCGACCCATTTACCATCCGGTGACCAAACGGGATTACCTGCGCCGCTTGAGATTCGCGTGAGCTGCTTTCGATCGTCGCCATCCGGCTCCATCGTCCAGATCTGTCCACCAGTGGCGTACGCGATCCGCTTTCCGTCAGGAGACCAACGCGGCGAGCTGTTCGATTTATCGCCGGTCGTAATCTGTTTTACGGTGGTCCCATCTGTCCTGATCGTGTAGATGTGAGTGAGCGTTTTGTTCGCGGCTTTATCTACGGTACCGACGGTGAACGCTACCGTCCGGCCATCGGGCGAAAGCTGTGGATCGCCGACACGTTTTGTGGCGATGAGGTTGTCGATGGTAAAGCCCGACTGAGCGGATACAGCGGCCGTGAGAATTAGGCAAAGCGCAATTGCGGACACAATTCTGTACATAGATTTCACCTGCATATTAACTTGATGTGAAGAGCAACTCATTATCGCACATAACTTTTGTAACACCGGAAGGCATTCGATATATTGATTGATATGAAACCGATCTTTGTATTCTCGTTCATCTTTTTGAGTTCGATTTTAGGCCTTGGCCAGGCGGCGGCGACTCCGACTCCGCAACTCTACTCACCCCAGACCATCGACGACATGCGCCGTCTGCAGCAAGCCGCACTTGCCAGCGATTACGCATACCACCAAACCGGATACCTCGCGAACAATATCGGCCCGCGCCTTTCCGGATCGCCGCAGGCGGAGCGTGCGGTACAGTACGTCGCAGACGAATTGAGAAAGCTGGGCCTCGACGTGAGATTGCAGGAAGTGTCGGTTCCGCATTGGGTGCGGGGTCAGGAAAGGGCCGAGCTTATCGAATTTCCGGGGATGGCGGAGGGCACCACTCAAAAAATAATTGTCGCCGCGCTTGGTGGTAGCATCGCTACCCCGGCGGATGGAATGACTGGCGAGGTCGTTGTCGTCAATAGCTTTGATGAGTTGGCTGCACTGGGGCACGATCGGGTCACGGGCAAGATTGTACTTTTCAACAACAAGTTCGATCGCGAAATGGCAGCGAGCGGCTTTGGTGGAAACGCTTATGGCCAGGCTGTCGCCTACCGCGGCGGCGGGGCGATCGCGGCCGGCCGGCTTGGGGCCATTGCGGTGCTTGTCCGTTCCGCTGGTGGTTCGCAGAACCGGCTTGTTCACACTGGTGCGATGCGATACGAGGCAAACGTCACGCAGATTCCCGCGGGCGCGGTTTCATTTGAGGATGCGGAAACGATCGCCTATCTGGCGAAAACGGGAAAGGTCCGAATCCGCCTCTTGCTCACTCCGCAAACGCTGCCAAACGCCAAAAGCTACAACGTCATCGCGGATCTAAAGGGAAATGAGCGGCCTGAAGAGATAGTCGTTGTGGGAGGACACCTGGATTCGTGGGATTTGGGGACGGGTGCGATTGATGATGCTTGCGGCGTCGCAATGTCGATGCAAGTCGGGTACTTGATTAAGCAATTGAAACTCAGGCCGAAGCGGACGATCCGGGTGATCGCATACATGAATGAGGAGAACGGATCAGCGGGCGGCAGGGCATACGGCCAAGAGCAATCTGCGAACATGGCCAAGCATTTTGCCGCGATCGAAAGCGACCTTGGAGCCTCGCATCCGCTGGGATTTTTGTATAGCGGGAAAGCCGAAGCCATCCCGTTCTTCGCACCGATCTCCAATATTTTGCGCGGCCAGGGTGCGGGACTTGCACAGCTTCAGCCCGGCGGGGTCGGCACGGATATCGGGCCGTTGACGCAGGGCGGCGTGCCTTCATTCGCTCCGTTTTTCGACACGAGGACGTATTTCAATTATCACCACACCGAGGCCGATACATTCGATAAGATCGTTCCCAAGGAATTAGCCGAGGGCGGATCGGTGATGGCCGTACTGGCATTTGGCCTTGCGAATCTTGAACAGCCGATCCCTCGCTAGGTTTGATGGACGAAGTGTAAATTGTTAGAGTGCATCTATGAACAGACCGCCGCCATATTTTCCGCAGAATCAACTTTCACCTCCGTCGGAAAAACGATATCGAAGATTTAAGTTGTTCATCGGGTTCGCAGTGGCATTCCTGATCCTTCTGCTTGCGGGCATAGGCT
Organism: Pyrinomonadaceae bacterium; assembly: GCA_039934315.1. Taxonomy (GTDB): domain Bacteria; phylum Acidobacteriota; class Blastocatellia; order Pyrinomonadales; family Pyrinomonadaceae; genus OLB17. Next base: position 5,629 of record JBDTMK010000053.1, read on the forward strand.
ACGGAATTTACTACTTGATTAGCAGTTGGACATAAGGCACTAGTATCAACACGCCACAATAAAAGAGCGTCCAGTCACGGACGCTCTTTTATTTTTACGTGGATCGTTCTTAGCGATTATTGAGAGTCGTTCGTTCCTTCGAGGCACTCGCCTTTGCACGCGCAGCGTCAAGAGCGAGCTGCTTGGCTTGCGGTAATAATTCGATCGCTTTCTTCAGTTGACTGTCGTATTCGTTAGAGACCTGGAGCGACGTCGTCGCGCCGTACGCGGCTGTAACGAGCTCAGACCGTAATCCGCGTTCAACGAATTCACGCTCGCGATCAACTTGAGCCGGCGTGAACTTGTACTTTTCAACCGCGAACGTTTTGAAAGCTTGATACAGCCCCTCGGAAATCGGAAAGTCACTATTCTTTATGTCGTATTCGAAGACGATCGGCTGATCGACATGGTTGATCTCGTAGCCTTTAATCCGACCCGCACTCAGGTCCAGAGCGAATGCGAAAACCGGATTAAAAAGCTTCTGCTGAAAGCGGGCTTTTTCAATTGTGATCGTGTCCGCCTTGAGCTCGACATCCGGGGTGATCCCGCCGCCGCTGTATACGGATCGGCCCGCATCCGTTTTGCTTTCGGGTCCTTTCGGAACTCTTGTTTCGTTCTCGTCAACTTTGACCCCGCCTTTGGTGTAGTAATCGTAAAGCTCGCCGTTCGAGTAGTCGCGCTGGATAAGCCGACCCGCGGGAGTTTCGTATTTTGCGATCGTTAGCAAGAGCATCGAACCGTAATCCAATACGAACGGGTTCTGCACGAGGCCTTTCCCAAAGGTGTTTTCACCAACGATCAAAGCCCGGTCATGATCCTGTAACGCACCTGCGAGAATTTCCGAAGCCGACGCCGAGTTGCGATTTACGAGGACGACGACCGGCATTCTTTCAGGATTCGAATTGTCTGCCTTGTAGGGCTCGGTCGCTCCTTCGAGACGTCCCTTCTGCGTGAAAACGATCTGGCCGTTTTCAAGGAACGTGTTGGCCACGCGATAAGCCTCGCGAACAAGACCGCCGCCATTATTCTTAAGATCGAGAACGAGCTGCTTCATGCCCCTGGCTTTCAAAGACTTCATTGCCTGGGCGAATTCCGCATACGTTGTCTGATTGAATCCTCCCGTCATGGCAATGTAGCCGGTACCGGGACGGATCATATAAGCCTCTGTGATCGACGGCTGGGACACGGAATCTCGCACGATCTCGACGGTCTCGCGCTTTCCCGTAGCATAACGCTCGATGACCAACCGGGCCTGCGTCCCGCGCGGCCCTCTGAGAAAATTGCGAACGTCGGAAAAGGATTTTCCGAGCATCGATGTACCGTTTACTTCGACGATCTTGTCGCCATATCGAAGCCCCGCTCGATGTGCCGGTGCGTTGTCGAACGTTGCCTTGATGTATGTCGCGATGACATTTCCTTTTGCGTCGCTGAGGTCGCCGATCGTCGCGCCGATACCGTAGTAGCGTGAGCTTTGATCCGTTCGGAACTGCTCGAATTCTTTCGCGTCGAAATAATTCGAGTGCGGGTCAAGCGTATGGAGCATCCCGTCGATCGAGGATTTGAACACCTCGTTGTAGTTCATTTTCTTGCCTACGACGTGGTTGCTTTCGATGACCGAAAGTGCCTCCGCGACATCCTGCTCTATGTTTTCGACCGAAACTTGCTTGGTGGATTTAGGCGTCGAAAGCCGAGCCTTCTCGCCAGCTTTCGCGACACTCGCCCCTTGGGAAAATGTGTTAGAGATCAGGAAAAGGGATACAACGACACTGCTGAGAAAATATGAAAGCTTTTTCACTACGGAATCTCCTGGATATTGTAAGGCCCCTCGGAAACGATCTGGAAAATAATAACATCCATTTGAGGAAAACGCGACGGAAATAGTTGCTTGGCACTTCGTAAATCATTGAGTCTGAGCAATTGCCGCGGCTTCCGAGTTTATTCGATTTACGCTACACTCTGACAAGTTTGCCTGTCCTGTTTCCGGAGGAATAATTGATGTCGATCCGTCTTTTCGTGGCCGTCATGGCTTTCTTTCTGCTTGCCGGCACCGCCTTCTCACAAACCAAGTTATTACGATTTCCCGATCTATATGGCGACCGGGTTGTGTTCACTTATGGAGGCGATCTTTGGACCTCAGGTACGAGCGGCGGCTCGGCGATTCGCCTGACAGCGCATCCTGGCGTTGAGACTTACGCAAAGTTTTCTCCTGACGGGCGCTGGATCGCTTTCACCGGGCAGTACGACGGGGATGAGCAGGTCTATGTGATCCCGTCAACGGGCGGCGAACCGAAGCAGCTCACGTTCTATCCTTCTCGGGGACCGCTGGCACCGCGCTGGGGTTACGACAACCAGGTTCTCGGATGGACGAAAGACGGCCGAATATTTTTCCGAGGCGGCCGCGATTCGTGGTCGCTCCCGATCGCGCGTCTTTATGTTGTTTCTCCTGACGGTGGAACAGCGGAAACGTTGCCCATGCCCGAAGCCGGGTCCGGCTCGTTCTCGCCCGACGGTTCGAGGATGGTCTACTCACCCCGCTTCCGGGATTTCCGTCCGGAGAAACGTTATCGCGGCGGCCAGGCGAATAAACTTTACATCTACGACCTGAAAACGAATGACGCACAGTTGATCTCCGACAGCCCGTACGCGAGCCGCGATGCAATGTGGATCGGCGATACCGTTTTCTACAACACCGACAAGGACGGCAAGTTTAATTTGTGGGCATACGATCCCGCTTCGAAGAAGACTACGCAGGTTACAAAGAACCGTGACTGGGACATTCGCTGGCCTTCGTCCGATGAGCAGAGCCGAATCGTCTATGAGCGCAATGGCGAGCTGGAGGTGTTCGACATCGCATCGAAGAAGGCTTCGCGAATGTCTATCATCGTTCCCGACGACGGCATCAACAAGCGCCCGCGCCAAACTTCAGTCGCGAATCGAATCTCGTGGTTCGGGCTGAGCCCGAAAGGTGAGCGAGCGGTATTCAGCGCGCGAGGCGACATCTTTACGGTACCGATCGAGAAAGGCGGAGCGCGAAACCTCACCCGTTCGTCGGGTGCTCATGATCGCTTTCCGACATGGTCCCCGGACGGGAGGTGGATCGCGTACATGTCGGACCAGAGCGGAGAGGACGAAGTCTGGATCGTCGCTCAGGACGGCGCGACGCTGCCACAGCAGGTCACTAGCGGGGGCTCGGCTCAGCGCTACGCACCTCAGTGGTCGGCAGACAGCAAGCGGATCGTTTTTGGCGATAAGAACGGACGGGTTTATATCACTACTGTCGCCTCCAAACAGATGCAGATGATCGCCGACGCGCGGAATGGACAGATCACCGATTACGAGTTTTCGCCGAAAGGGAATTTTGTCTCGTACTCGATGTCCGGCAGCAGCGGGGTAAATTCTGTTTATATCTGGAGCTCAGCAGATAACAAGAACTACCGTGTAACGCCTGAGATGTTTCAGGCGCACGACGCAACCTGGGACCCAAGCGGAAGTTATCTTTACTTCCTGAGCGATCGCGAGTACGCACCGCTGATCTCTTCCGCCGAATTCAATTACGCGACGAACCGTTCGGATTTCGTCTACGCACTCGCTCTTTCAAAGGATGCGAAAAATCCTTTCCCGCCGGAGAGTGACGAAGTTGCGATAGTCGATGAGAAGAAGGAAGGAGCTCCCGCTGCCTCGCCTTCGCCGACACCAGCTGCCGTCTCCGGCGGACCTGAGAAGATCGATTTTGAAGGTATCGAGGCTCGTGCAACCAAAGCACCGTTGGGTGCCGACAACTACGCCGGCCTTTCGGCGACGAAAGGGCATCTCGTTTACAGCATCGCAGCGCCTTTCTATTACGGCCGACAGGCCGACACACAAGCTTCGGTGCGCGTGTTTTCATTGAAGGACCGGAAAGAAACGACGCTGCTTCCCGGAACCGGTGCCTTTGTCCTTTCGGCAGACGGCTCGAAGCTGATGTCGGTCGCGCAGGGAACGTATCTCACGATGGATGCAAATCCGGCGGGCGAACGTTCCAAAAAGAATATTTCGACTGCGGGCTTAGTCACTGAGGTCGATCCGGCGAAGGAGTGGAGACAGATCTTCTTTGAAGTTTGGCGCCAATATCGCGACTGGTTCTACGCCCCGAACATGCACGGGTATGACTGGGCGAAGATCCGCGACGATTATGTTAAGTGGCTCCCGTACGTGAATCACCGTTCAGATCTGAATTACCTTTTGTCGGAGATGCAGGCCGAGCTTTCGGTTCAGCACGCGTACATTGATGGCGGCGACTTTAATCTCCCGCCGCGGGTACGAGTCGCACTTACCGGAGCTCGTTTCGAAGTCGATAAGGGTGCGAACCGCTATCGCATTTCGAAGATCCTTCCGGGTCAGAACGAAGAGGACATCTACCGCTCGCCTTTCACCGAAGTTGGAAGCGAAGCAAAGGTCGGCGAGTACGTCCTGGCGATAGACGGCGAAGACGTGACGGCGGATCGGGACATCTATTCGTACCTGCGTGGTAAAGCTGACAGCACTGTTACTTTTACCTTGAACTCCACGCCAAATATTCAGGGTGCGCGAAAGGTTACGATCAGGCCGATCGGAAGTGAATCTGATCTGGTTTATCTCGACTGGGTTTTAGACAATCGCCGTCGCGTTGACCAGCTTTCGGGCGGCCGGCTTGGCTATATCCACATCCCCGACATGGGGGCCGCCGGCCTTCGTGAGTTCATAAAATGGTATTACCCGCAGCTTCGAAAAGAGGGGCTCGTCGTCGACGTTCGCGCCAACGGCGGCGGGAATGTTTCGCGGATGCTGATCGAGCGCCTCAGACGCAAAGTTCTGGGCATCAACTACAACAGCTATAGCGAAGACGGCAACACCTATCCCGATGCGGCATTCATGGGGCCGATGATCGCGATATTGAATGAAAATTCCGCGTCCGACGGCGACATTTTTCCTTACATGTTTCGCGAAGCCGGTCTCGGTCAGCTAGTCGGAAAGCGAAGCTGGGGAGGTGTTGTTGGTATCAGCAATCGCGGCACACTCATCGATGGCGGTGTTGTCAACGTTCCGCAGTCAGCACTTGCGAATCCGAAAGGCGAGTACATCATCGAAGGATACGGTGTGGATCCCGACATCGAAGTAGATAACGATCCGAAGTCGGTGATCGCGGGTCATGACCCACAGCTCGAGCGGGCTGTCGAGGAAGTGATGAAGAAACTCACGTCGCCTGTGAAGCTGCCGCCGCGACCGAAAGACCCGGTGAAGACAGGGAATTGATAGGTGTGACGATCCTACTGCGAGCCGCCGTATTTGTGATATTTGTTTTGACCGCCGCGGTAGTCCACACGCTCAACAAATAGGAGATGGCGCCAGTGACCATAACGCGCGAACATACATTTAATCAGTTAGAGGATGCTTCTGAAACGTGACTCACCTACTTGCAGTTGAAAATTTACAAACCCATTTCCCAACACGGGCCGGTCTGGTAAGGGCCGTCGACGACGTCAGTTTTCATATTGACGAAGGCGAGTTACTGGGCCTTGTCGGCGAGTCCGGTTCGGGAAAATCGATTACCGCTCTATCGATCCTGCGACTGATTTCAGCGCCGGGCAAAATTGCGGGCGGATCGATCAGGTTCAAAGGCGAAGATCTGGGCGCTGCTAGTGAAAACCGCATGCGCGAGATACGCGGCAACGATATCGCAATGATCTTCCAGGATCCGATGACCTCTTTGAACCCGGTCTATACCGTCGGAGAGCAGATCGCCGAAGCGCTCAGGCTGCATAGGAAGCTCGACAGAAAAGCAGCCTGGGCTGCTGCGATCAATTCCATGGAGGAAGTCTCCATACCATCGCCCGAGCGCCGCGCGAACGATTATCCGCATCAACTTTCCGGAGGCATGCGGCAGCGTGTGATGATCGCCATGGCGCTCGCTTGCGATCCTGAACTGCTGATCGCCGACGAGCCGACTACTGCGCTCGACGTTACGATCCAGGCGCAGATACTCGAACTTCTCGACGAGCTTCGTCGAACGCGAAGGCTCGCCGTGCTTTTGATAACTCACGATCTCGGGGTCGTCGCCGAAACCGCCGACCGGGTCTGCGTAATGTACACAGGGAGGATCGTCGAAGAATCTCCGGTCGATGAGCTGTTCGAGAAACCAAAACATCCATACACGCAAGGACTGCTACGCTCCGTGCCGAGGTTGACGGCACATGATCTGGAGAGGGCGGTAAGACTCCAAACTATCGAGGGCGTCGTTCCCACTCCGACAAGTCTTCCGCCCGGCTGTCACTTTGCACCCCGCTGCGAATTCCGAATGGAGCGCTGCACTAAGGGCGAGATACCTCTGTACGATCTGGAAAATCAAGTGAAGGTACGGTGCGTGCTTTATGACGAAGAATCGAAAGATGGTCTCGAAGTCCCCAAGAGTTTATCTACGGCGAGCGCAACCGGATGACTTCGAGGAGTTGTCCCACCTTTACAGGATCAGTCAAACTCACCTGGCGGGACTTGCGGCTACTCGCTATGATCGGACGAAGTTCGAGCAGATGCTCGCCGAGACGGGCGGCGAATCGAACGAGTATTTTCTTATCTGTCGGCGGAACGATAAAGCGGTAGTCGGCCAGATCAATCTCAGTCAAATATTCCGAAAAGGTTTTCAGAACGCTTATCTCGGATATCAGCTCTTCGCCGGATTTACGGGGAACGGATTCATGGCCGAGGAATTTGCCCTTACGTTGAAGTTTGCATTTGATAAATTGCGGCTTCATCGTTTAGAAGCCAATGTTCAGCCGATGAATCTGCCGTCGATAAAAGTGTTGCGACGCAGCGGATTCACCAGGGAGGGCTATTCGCGCAGGTATCTAAAAATTGCAGGTCGGTGGCGCGATCATGAACGCTGGGCGATAATCAGAGAAGATTGGAAGAAGCGATAATGTCCGCACCCTCACCACAAACCGAGAGCCAGACACTCCTCGACGTTCGTCGCCTGGTGAAGCATTTTCCTGTTGAGAAAAGTGAA
>JBDTMK010000054.1:0-12414 GCA_039934315.1 Pyrinomonadaceae bacterium
ACAGAAATGAAAAAAAGAGGCCGCCAGAAATCTAGTTTCTAGACGGCCTCTTTTCGTTCCGGATGTCGGGTTCCGAACACAGGGTTTGATGGATTACACTCAATTGCAGCTACAAAGACTAGACTAACGACGCAAAGCTAAGCAATATTTGTCTTTACCTTTTACGTGATTCGTCATAAAATTCTCGCGTGGTCAAGCAACTAGTGCCCGGAGGTAGCTCATCATAGGCGCGGACAAAGTACTAAATCCCGGTAGTTTTTAGGAGTAACTATGGACTCAAGCACCGCGGCGATCGAACAAGAGGCCGCTTTTGCTTTTGAGGATGCAGCTGAGCTTCCTCTTCTAGCCCCTGTCTCACAAGTTCTACCGGCGAAGGACGCCTCGACCTTCGATCCGACCGCATCTGACCATACTCTCTGCCAGCTTGCCGCCAACGGCAATCTCGCCGCCTTCGAAGTTATATACCAGCGCTATCATCGCCGCACGTACAGCCTAACGATGCGGATGACCAACAACACTTCTGAAGCCGAAGACCTCACCCAGGAAGTTTTCATACAGCTTTTCCGTAAAGCCGGGAGCTTTCGCGGAGATTCGGCATTCTCGACCTGGCTGCACCGGTTGACGGTGAATCAGGTGCTGATGCACTTTCGTCGACGCAGCGTGAAGAACGAAAAGGTTTCTGACGATGGGGAGATGCCTGAGCAGACCGTGCACGGCACTGCCAATCCTAACAAGATGCCCGTCGTCGATAGGATTGCTCTCAAGAAGGCCATAAGTGAACTGCCCAACGGTTACCGCAACGTTTTCGTGCTGCACGACGTGGAAGGCTATGAGCACGAAGAAGTCGCACGAATGATGGGCATCTCGGTCGGTACTTCAAAATCACAGCTTCACAAAGCGCGTCTAAAGCTGCGCGGGCTGTTGATAAAACAAAAAGATTAGTTAAGCGTGAGGGCGATTGTCTGTGGGGTGTTAGATGCTCTGCTCGCGGAGTTGTGTTCCAAGGTTGTGCCTCGCATGTAGCGAGAAGTTGCTTCGGAAAGGCAACCCTTTCCAGTGACTGTTAATCTATCTAGTTTGAAAAGCGGACAACGTGGAAGGGTTTAGCGGGTTTCGGTCTGTCATTTAGACAAATGAATTGCAACCAGTGTCAGGATAACATCAGCCAGTATCTCGATGGCGAGCTTGACGCTCCCGGATCGGGGAATATGCGGACGCATCTCAGTATTTGCGCCGGATGCGCAAAAGTCTGCGAAGATTTTTCGGTTATTCTGGAGTCCTGTCGCGAAACTGTTCCTTCCGAGATAATCCCCCCAAACTCACAAGCCCTTTGGTGTCGCATAAACAATCTGATCGAAAGCGAAATCAAGCCCGAAGTTATTGTGGAGCCGAAGAAAGGTTGGGTGGCACGCGGGTGGAACCTGACGTTCTCGCAGGCCGGAGCGGCGGTTTTGGCGGTGGCCCTTATCAGCTCCTTACTCACCGTCGTCGGGATCAGGAATTATTTTGAGCCGTCCGGCGATGACTTCACATCGAGGTCGACGGCGTCGCAAACCACGTTCGAAAAAATGTTGAGTAAGGTAGGATTGACCGACACACCTCAACAAGCGAGAGATAGGAGAATAAAAGAGCAGCAGGCTGCCATCGATTACTGGACAAACCGGGTCCGGGAACGCCGAGGACAATGGAACGCAAAGGTGCGTGATGCTTTTGATAGGAATTTGAATCTTATAGATGAGTCGGTTAGCGAATACACAACGATTCTTCAGCAGAACCCGGACGACGACCTGACCGGGGAAATGCTCGATACCGTTCTCACTGACAAGATGGATTTGCTTCGCGAATTCTCTGACCTTTAGTTTTGTTTGGCAAAATGGCCCTTGTTTTGAAAAATCGTTTCTACTATTTCACTGGGAAAACTACGATTCTTCTTCTGTTGAGCGTAGTTTTTTTCTTTGCGCCTGCCGAAGCTTCGGCACAGCGAAGATTCTCAAAGACTTATCCTGCCTCTCGTAATGTTCGGATCACACTAACTAACCGTTCTGGTACTGTCACGGTGGAAGGATGGAATCGATCGGAGGTGCAGATCCAGGCCTACCTGGAAACGCCGGCCGCGGCGATCAATCCTCAGATTGTGGACGGGACGATCTTCATCAACGTGGTCAAAGAGAATTACGGCCGGGCGGATGTCGGCAGCGTAAACTTCACGATCCGGGTGCCGTTTGATGCGATGGTCGATATCGAAACAAAGATCGGGAACCTCAACGTCAGTAATGTTGGAGGAGCTCTCGTCAGGGCGAAGATCTCCAGCGACGGGGACATCACTCTCACGAATATCAACGCCCAGTTCGTAGTGGCGGAAAACGGGATCGGGAATATTTTCTTCGACGGAGAGATTCGTGCCGGTGGAACTTACAGATTTACGTCGATGAGTGGTGACATAAACCTCCGAGTCCCGTTCAACTCATCGTTCAAGCTTGTCGCGACCGCACCGTCGACGCGGAGCATCAATCTGGGATCGTTTGCAGGTGGCGATCTGAGATTTGTAGGAGACGGCAGACGCGTTACGGGCAGATTTGGCGATGGCAGTTCATCCTTGACCGTGACAAATCAGCGGGGAACGATCGCTTTCATTCGCCGCTAGATCCGAAAAAGTTGTTGACCGCACCTTTCCTTCCCCTTACTATAAGAACGGCCGCTTCTATTCTTTCCGCTCAATTCAAAACCGTAATGAAAATACAAAACGCGCTGTTGCTCGCCTTTTTGATAACCGCATTTTCGTTTGCTTCGATTGCACAGCAGCCGAAGCCGCTTCTCAAAAGGACGACGTACAAAACCGACAGGTTCGATTTCGGTGCCGGCGGGTCGCTTGCGGTAAGCGGTGCTCCGGTCGGCTCTATACGCATCGAAGGCTGGAAGAATAGTGAGATCGAGATCTCTGCCGAGATCGAGGTAACGGCCAATACCGAAGAAGATCTCGCGAAACTCAGCGAGGTCACCACATTTGTCCTCCAGGAAACCCTTGGCCGCACGGGGATCGTCAGCGTGGGAACACACGATAAGCAATACGTAAAAAAGCTTGATAAGAAGTTTCCGAAGCAGCTCCTCGGGCTGCCGTTCCGGATCGATTATGTGATCAAAGTTCCGCAATATTGCGACCTCGAGATTGACGGCGGCCACGGTGATCTGACTATCTCCGGCGTCGAGGGAATGTTCAAGCTCAATTATCTGGAAACGAATGCGAAGATCGATCTAAAAGGCGGAGGCATTCTGGCCGTCTTTGGCAAAGGCAAAGTAGATGTAACCGTACCCACCATCAGCTGGCGCGGTCGATACGCCGATATTTCGGTTGCCGAGGGCGAGCTGAATGTACACCTGCCGAGCGGCATCAACGCAGAGCTTGATGCGACCATTCTGCGAACCGGAAAAATTGAAAACGGATATTTAGGCTTGAAGCCCAGAGTGCGCAAGGCAGAGTTCACCGAAAAGTCTATCGTAGCGAAGTCGGGGGTGGGTGGAACACCGTTAAAGTTCACCGTCGGCGACGGTACTCTTAAACTCGCTTCTCTCGGCGGATAGAAAGTCCCCGCATTTGGGAAATTTCTTTCGAAGGTGATAAGTTATTTTTTCTTATCACCTTCTTTTTTTATGACGATTAAATCAGATCTGTGGCTTCGGCGGATGGCCGAAGAGAAGCAAATGATCGACCCGTTTCTGCCTGAGCTCGTTCGCGAAGTCGACGGCAAAAGGATCATCTCCGCGGGCGCTTCGAGCTATGGCTACGACATGCGTCTTGCGGACGACGGCTTCAGGATCTTTTCTTCGGTCTACGGCGATGAGATCGATCCGAAACGATTTGATGAGGCATCATCGCTCATCGAGCCGCCGGTACGAACAGCCGAGGACGGAGCCAAATATTACCTTCTTCCCGGCCATCATTACGGACTCGGTGTGACCGTCGAGACCTTTCACATGCCCCGAAACGTAACCGGCATCGCGCTTGGCAAATCCACCTACGCCCGCGCCGGACTGCTCGTCAACACAACACCGCTTGAAGCCGGATGGACTGGACGACTGGTAGTCGAGATAGCAAACCTCGCCAACCTCCCCCTCCGCGTTTACGTGAATGAAGGTATCGGTCAGATCCTCTTCTTCGAATCGGACGAAGACTGCGCCGTTAGTTACGAAGACCGCGGCGGAAAATACCAGGGCCAGACCGGACTTACCTACGCCAAGGTCTGACTAGAAACTCTTCTTAAACAAGTACGACGCTTTGATGAAGAACGTACGTCCGTTGCTGCGAAAGCCCGGCTCCAGAAGCGCCTCGCGGATGTACGGATTGTAGCCGTTGTAATTTATGTCGTCGTTGTAGCCTGCATAGAACGCGGTCCCGGGGCTCGGCGTCCAACCGAATACGAATTGCGGACGGACGCGGTGGTTTAATGACGAATAGTCGATGCGCAACCGCGCAAATATGTCTCGGGTAAATTGATATACCGAACGTGAGCTGAATAAATTGTCGTCGAACGCTACCAGTCCGGTATCATGTCGAACCAAGCGCCGCTTCGTATAATTCAACTGCGTCTGAAACGCGGTCGTCGGCTGATAGCGGATCCTCGATTCAATCAGCAGCTGATCGCCGGGGCCCGGGTCGAGACCTGGGAGCTGAATCTCAGCTGGATTCGGCGGATGAGGCAAGCACGCCGCCGGATTCGCCGCGCACTGTCCGAGATAATCCTGAAATGCCAGACTCGCCCTTGGAAAATCCGGACCCGCGCCGAAGTCGTAATCCATCAAACCCCAGGTATGATCCAGGAAAAAGAACAGGTACCACTGCTTGTTCGGAGTCGTTTCAACGAAGGCTTGCGCGCCGCGTTCAGAAGTGTTGCGAGCAAACGCGCCGTGCCGCAGATCGAACTCGTTGGCGTATACCCGCTCGAAACCATACTGGTAATTTGCTCCGATAAACGTCTGCCGCTGTAGTGCAACCTGGCCCCGAGTATTCGTGATGAAATACTGGCTCCGGCCCTTCCAATCGAAAGTTATATTCGTTTCATTCCAAACCCGTTTTGAAACGATCGCCTTTTTCGCGTCGCGGTCGGTCTCATATTGAATGTACGATCCCCAGTAGTTCGTGTCGGTGCGGTTCGTGAAACCAACGTCGGCCCGATATTCTCGCGAGCGGCCATTTCCGAGAAAGTTCATGTAAAGGTTCCTGCCGGACCTTTCCAGATATACCCTGTAGCCCACACCATTACCCGTTCGATATTTAACTTCGTCACGGTCGGGGTCGTAGAAGAATGCCCGCGTTGTAGTACCGAGGACCTGAAATTCAGTGACGACCTTCGGGTTAAGTTTGAATCGTCCATCAAAGCCCAGGGTGTTGTTGTGGTTGTCGACAAAGTTATAAGTCGTGGCAAACATTCCGAGGTTGTTGTCCTTCCCGATGTCACGTTTGAATCGAAGGACGCCGATCTCCGCATTTTGATTGAAGATCCGTTCGTTCGGGCAAAGCTCCCATGACCTCTTTATTGAAATGCACTGCGCCAGTGCCAAGCGATCGTCTTTGGAAAGATTTCCGTGCGTACCGTTGTCAGAGGCGTATAACAAACCGAATGTATTTTTTCCCCGGCGGCCCGTGAGCTTTGCCGCGATATCCGGATCGACGATTGCTCGCGTGTTCACAACGTTCAATTCGCTTTGAAATATGTCGATCCGCTCAAGAAAGAACGGGCGCTTCTCGGGGAAGAAAACGGGAAAGCGTAAGTTCGCCGTGCTGATCGGCGCATCCGCTTCAACCTGCGCGAAGTCGGGATTATAAGCGAAGTCGAGTGTGGTCGTCGGTGTTAATCCGAACTTCGCGGTGAGACCGAACTCGCCTTTGATTCCGTCGTTCACGAATTGCCCGTTCGGGTCGTTGTCGAACGTGAAGCGAGATCGCCGCCCGGATTCGCTGAGGGTGAAACTCGGATTGATTTCTAGCTGTCGCGTAGTTTCTATTCCTTCGAGGCCCGTGATCAATCCCGCCTGATTCAGCGTGCCGTTGATGCTGCGATTGTCGGGCATCCACGAGTTGTACTCGTTGTTCTTTTATTTGACGCGCCGAAAAATGCTAAGGCCCCAGTTCTTACCTTTGCCCGCCTCGTACCGCAACGACTTGAATGGAATGGCTACCTCAATGGTGAAGCCGTCGGATGTCAGAACTCCTTTCGATTCCATGAGGATGTCGACACTGTAGTCCTCTCCGCGTCCTTCCGTGAACGTCCCGTCCGCCTGGATCCCGAACGGATTAAAGAACACCACGTATGCCTGTCGCTGATCGTTGAATGTGTCTATGTACGCGAGCACGTAATCGTCGTTAAAAATATTATCTCGTCGCGCCACGGTAGCAAGCACAGTACTCGGATCCTGCGTCACCTTCCAGGCCATATATAGATTCTTCGAATCGTAGGCCATCATGAATTCCGTGGGATTTGTTGGAGTGACGTTGTCGCCCGGACTGGTTTCGAGAAAATCGTACTGCCGCGTTCTTCCAGACCTCGTCGTTCAGGACGCCGTCTATCACCGGCGGTGCCGTAAACTTCGGGATCTGCACCGGTTCCTTTTTCGATACATATCTAGGATTGGAGATTTCTTCTTTTTGCGGTGCGCCGGGTTCTTTGGGAACGGATGGTGCGGCGGTGGCAGATGGCGGTGACTGAGTTAACGACTGTGAAAACACTCCACATGCAAACATGAAAACGATGCAGAGTATTTTGATTATGTACTTCATGATTTCGATCAGCGCCATGGGCGCGGAACAGCCGCTTGGGCCGGCTGAGGTCAACTGTCTGCTGTGAGTATTACGAGTTCCTGATGTTAGAACACTGGCGAGAAAGCATTTGTGACAAGATTTTTTTGACGTTTTCACCGCCAACCCGATGATGATCGCTACCTTGCATCGCCCTTCGGAAACATAACCTTTTCGGGTTCGGCATTCAGGCGTTCGAGCATTTTCTTGATAAGCCGCGTTTTCACGCGACCGGCGCTGCGGGGTTCGACGAGATACCGGACGATGGCCTCGATCCATGTATTCTCGCCCACTCGAAAAACAACGACCGGCCGTTCCTGTACCTCAAGCTGGTCGACGGGCGTTTGCTGCAGAAGCTCGCGGTACGTTCGAATCCGCTCCATCATCGCTTCGCCCACCTCCTCTTCCGCGGCATCGCGCATTATTTGCGAAACGAATTCGAGGTCGCTCTGATACGCGATCTGAAATTTGATGTCGTTCCAGATATATGGAAACAAAGACCAGGAATAATTGAATACGGCCGTATTCAGCACCGTAGAATTCGGAACCTTGATGATCCGTCCACTCGGATGGTCGGTCGACAGATGCTGCCCGCCAAACTCCCAGAGAGTCGTGTCGAGATAGCTGACATCGATGACATCACCTGCGGCCTCGCCGATCTTTATTCGGTCGCCGACTTGATAGGGCACCTTGACGAGAATGTATATCCACCCGATGAAACTCGTGATCGGTGTCTGCAGCGCGAATCCGAGAATAAGCGTTATCAAACCGAACGACACGACTGCGGTGTACCAGTTTTCAAACAGGATCGAAAGGGCAATAAAGAAAATGCTCAGGCCGACAAAAAGATTTGTGACGCGATTGAGGTTGTAGCGGGCAGCATTATTCTGGACTCTCTCGAGGAGATAAACGCGTGCAAGCTTCACTACAGTCAAGAGCAGGATAATTGCGATGAGGCCCAGGCTGATGCGTTGCAGCAGCTGATTGAATTCCCCGGCAAACGCGAAAAAGTCGAGACGGAAAAGATAGTAGAGTCCGCCTGCCGCAGCCAGGAGGATGAAGTAGGTGCCGATCCAGAATTTATGTTTCGATTCAATTTTCGGGGCTGGTTTTGCAGTCGATGTCCCGCCCGTTTGCTCAAGGGCGCGGCGCACGTCTTCGTCCTTTTTCAGTTCTTCAACTTCCGCTTGCTTCGTGTCCATTACCGCATCCTCTATACTTTCATTGTCGTTGTCGGATATCCCCGATATCTTATCGAACATCATCATGCGAGTGAAAGTTCATGCTTCTTACGATGCTAGTGAAATTGATCGCTTTCCTACTTGTTGTCACGGTCGTATCGATGCCCGTCTCGTCGCAAACCACTAGCCCGCGACGGCCGCGGTCGGGCGGCCTGGGACTCAAGATTGGTATCCTGCCGACAGGCCCGTTAAATGCCATCACTGACGTCACGGGTGTAACCATCGGACAGACAACCATAATACGTGGCGACAATGTTAGAACTGGAGTAACGGCGGTTGTCCCCCACGGCGGCAATTTGTTTCAGGAAAAAGTACCGGGTGCCATCTTTGTTGGCAATGGATTTGGAAAATTGATGGGTTCGACTCAGGTCAACGAACTGGGTGAGATTGAGACGCCGATCCTTCTTACATCGACCCTCGCTGTTCCGAAGACCGCAGATTTTCTACTCGACTACATGCTCGCGCTTCCCGGGAATGAAAATGTCCAATCCATTAATCCTGTCGTCGCCGAAACCAACGACGGATTTCTGAATGATATACGAGGACGAAACATCAGCCGTGATGACGTTTTCAATGCGCTAAAGAATGCGAGAGGCGGAGCCGTCGAGGAAGGAACCGTCGGCGCCGGCACTGGAACCGTAGCTTTCGGATGGAAGGGCGGCATCGGAACCTCGTCGCGCAAACTTCCCTCCTCGCTCGGTGGTTACACTGTAGGAATTCTCGTGCAGACGAACTTCGGAGGCGTTCTCTCGATCGACGGAGCTCCCGTCGGTTTTGAGCTCGGCAAGTATTATCTAAAAGAGGCCGTCTCTTCGAATCCAAAATCCAAAGTCCAAAATCCAAAATCGGCTGATGGGTCGATCATCATCGTTATCGCCACAGACGCGCCTCTCGATCACCGGCAACTGAGTCGCCTTGCCGCCCGATCCATGTCAGGCCTGGCGAGGACAGGGTCATCGATGACGAACGGTAGCGGTGATTACGCGATCGCATTTTCCACAGCAAATAGAATTGCCGCTTCGGAACCAGTCAGGAGCGTACTGGTAGTTGGAAACGACTCGATGTCCCCGCTTTTTCAAGCCGTTATCGAAGCTACGGAAGAAGCGATCTACAATTCGTTGTTCAGGGCCACCACGGTTACGGGCCGCGAAAAGAGGACCGTCGAGGCGTTGCCGATCGAAAAGGTGCAAGAGGTACTTCGAAAATACGGGAAGCTGAGATAGCTGACGGTTTCACTTATCACTTCACGCAAATAGAAATGATTAACATCGAAAACTACATTGGCGGCGAATTAGTTAAGCCGGCTTCGGCCGCATATCTCGACAACATCGAACCGGCGACCGGTGCGGTTTATTCCCTCATCCCTGATTCAGATGACCGAGATGTAAATCTTGCCGCAGATGCAGCGAGCGCTGCTTTTCCGAAATGGTCGAAGACACCTCCAGAACAGAGGTTTGAGATATTGATGCGTCTCGTCTCCTTCATCGAACGAGACGCCGAAGAGCTTGCTCACGCGGAGAGTGTCGACAACGGAAAGCCGCTTTCGCTTGCGCGTGTCATGGACGTTCCGCGAGCGGCCGCGAACTTTCGATTCTATGCGACGGCGGCGATGCACACTTCGAACGAATCGCACGAGACGATCGGCCAGGCGATCAATTACACACTCCGTCATCCGCTCGGTATCGTCGGCTGCATCTCACCTTGGAATCTGCCTCTGTATCTCTTCACATGGAAGGTCGCGCCGGCGATCGCCGCCGGCTGTACCGTCGTCGCGAAGCCGAGCGAATTCACCCCGATGACTGCCTACCTTTTGTCCAAACTTTGCATCGAGGCCGGATTGCCCGCCGGTGTTCTTAACATTGTCCACGGCCTCGGCCCCAAAGTCGGTGCCGCGATCGTCGCACACCGGGATGTGAAAGCGATCTCATTTACCGGCGGGACAAAAACCGGCGAAGAGATCGCACGAACGGCGGCGCCGATGTTCAAGAAGATGTCGCTCGAGCTAGGCGGAAAGAATCCGAACATTATTTTTGCAGATTGTAATTATGACGAGATGCTGGAGACGACGATTCGTTCGTCTTTCGCCAATCAGGGGCAGATTTGTTTGTGCGGTTCCCGAATTTTCGTCGAGCGCCCGATCTACACCAGGTTCAAAAACGACCTTGTCGCTCGAGCGTTGGAAATGAATATAGGAGATCCACTGGACGAGGCGACAAACGTCGGGGCGATCGTTTCCCATTCGCATATGGAAAAGATCTTGTCTTATGTAGACCTGGCGCAAAAAGAGGGCGGAACGATTTCGTGCGGCGGCAACCGAGTCAAATTGTCAGGACGTTGTGCGAACGGTTTTTTCCTCGAGCCGACGGTTATCGAAGGCCTCACGCACAATTGCCGCACGAACCAAGAGGAGATCTTCGGCCCGGTGGTATCTCTAATGCCGTTCGATTCGGAAGATGAAGTTGTCGGTTACGCCAACTCGGTTCGTTACGGTTTGTCGGCGACGGTCTGGACCGAAAACCTTTCCCGTGCGCATCGAGTATCGGCCGCGCTTGAGTCCGGGATCGTTTGGGTGAACTGTTGGCTCTTACGCGATCTGCGGACCCCATTTGGCGGAGTGAAAGACAGCGGCCTGGGCCGCGAAGGCGGATTCGAAGCGTTAAGGTTTTTTACGGAAGAGAAGAATGTCTGTGTAAAGATTTAATAGACGAGCCAAGCGCGTAGGACAATGAGGCCCGAGGCCCGAACAGGTCAGTACCACCCGCGTTAGCGGGTGGTAGATACGCAACATCGAGGATCCGTGACCACATTTTGGAATGACAACGACATCGCAGTCGGATACCTTATCACTATCCGGACGTATGGAACGTGGCTTCCGGGCGACGGGAGGGGTTCGATCGACCGTTTTCACAATATCTATCAGGGCCCGAGAGTGGCTCCAAACAAGGTACTTGAGGAGCAGCACCGGCGTAAACTTAAGAGCGAGCCTTTGATACTCGAATCCATCAAACGTAGAGCCGTCGACGCCGCCATCAGAGAGGTCTGTGAAAACCGACGCCGGATATTGCACGCTATTTATGTCAGGACCAATCACGCGCATTCGGTGGTTTCGATCGGATCGACGAAGCCCGAACGTGCCTTGAATGCGTTCAAGGCGTACGGCACAAGAAAACTCCGGGAGCAGCGCTTGTGGCCCTACGCCCATTCGCCTTTGGCTGACAGAGGGAGCGAACGTTGGTTGTGGAACTAGAATTCTATTTATAACGCGTGTGATTATGTAATTAACGGCCAGGGTCACGATCTAAGAGACTTTGATGATTGGGGAAAGGTGTGATGGCGGACAAAGCTCGACGTCCGATGGAGTCCTGACCACCCGCTGACGCAGGCGGTACTGACCTGTATCGCAACTTATTGATTATGAAATACTATTTTTTTGTGGGATTGATACTAATTGCTTCATCTGTTTCTGCTTTCGCCCAAACCAAACCACCTACCGAATCCGCCATGGATCGCTTTCTTCGGTATGTGAAGATCGACACGCAGTCGGCTGAGGATCAGCCGGCGCCGCCTAGCACGAAGAAGCAGCTTAATCTTGCACGGCTGCTTGAAACGGAGCTCAAGGCTCTTGGCGTCGAGGATGTTCGCGTGAGCGAATGGGGGATCGTTTACGGGAGGATCGCTGGAAATCTCCCTGACAATTCGAAGGTCCCGACGATCGGATTTATGGCCCACATGGACACTTCACCGGCGGTCTCGGGAGCGAACGTCAATGCGACGATTCATAAAAACTATCAGGGCGGCGACATCGTTCTTCCGAATGACAAAACGCAGATCATCACAGCCGCGCAGAATCCCGATCTCAAGAACTTGATCGGGGATGACATCATCACGGCCGACGGAACGACCTTACTGGGTTCTGATGATAAGTCGGGCGTGGCTGAGATCATGACTATGATCGATATTCTGAAACAGAATCCAGAGATCAAACACGGCAACATTGCCATTGCCTTTACGCCCGATGAGGAAGTTGGAGGCGGCATCGACAAATTTGATATCGAGGGCTGGGGAGCGAAGTTCGCTTACACGGTCGATGGTGAGCAGTTGGGCGATATTTCAAACGAGACATGGTCCGCACGGACGGCGACTGTCACGTTTCGAGGCAAGTCCACGCATCCCGGCACCGCAAAAGGGATTCTAGTAAATTCATCATATGCGGCGGGCGATTTTCTATCGCGCTTCCCGGGCATGGTTTCGAACAGGCCTGAAACGACCGAGGGGCGCGTCGGTTTTATTCACCCGTACGTCGGAACTCTCGACGTTGAAACGTCGACGGTCAAAATTCTTCTTCGCGATTTCGACATCGCAGGTCTTGCCGCGCAGGAAAAC
>JBDTMK010000055.1:0-12267 GCA_039934315.1 Pyrinomonadaceae bacterium
GGACGATCCTGATCGGGATCCCGGCTTTGCGTCCGCGGCGCGTTTCTGAGCAGCGGTAGCCTTTTCGTATAAGGTTTTATTTTCGACGGACCCAGCGGGTGAAACTGACTCCATTAATAAAAAGGGTGAACTACACAGCCTTTCCTGAATTAATTGAAGCGGGTGCGAAAGTTCTTGTTGCAGTTATATCCGTCGAGATTGGAAGCAGCGATCGAGCATGCGAGTTGGCGGTGGAAGAGCAAACCCTGGAAACCGCGGTACATTAGCGGCCTAGGGCTGACCTGGCAGATCTCTTATCATGCCGAGCGATTTAATGGCAGTCATCGCAGGCCTCGCCTCGGAAAGCATCGACACCTTCTTTAGCAATGATGGGAACCATAATTAACGCGGCGATCGGATCGGCCCACCACCAGCCGAACAGAACATTCAGACCAATTCCACCGAGTGAGATCGCAGAAAGATAAACGCAGAGATCCGTTTGCCTCGCGTCGGCTTTGAGCGCACGGCTATCTATCTGTTTTGCGACATGCCTTTTACTTCGCGCCAAAATCGGCATCACGATCAGTGAAACTACGAGAAGTACGATACCGATGTAACTTGCTTCGGGCAATTCACGCCAAATTAAACTCGTTATCGAATCGTAGGAAACATAAGCCGCCAAAACAATAAAACTCACACCGACAAGACGCAAAGCGACTTGCTCGCGCCGCTCTCGAGTTTCATCATCGTCAACTCGCAGTCTCCATACCAGAGCCGAGCCGGACATGCTCTCGATAAACGAATCGAAGCCGAAACCAACAAGGGACGGACTTCCCGCCAACACACCTGAACCAACAGCAATCAAACCTTCGACTAGATTCCAGCCGATCGTAAAGTATTCCAGTAAGACGGCACGCCGGACGCTTGCGGCGCGCTTTGTCGGGGTCGCGGTCACTAGATTCTCTTTTATCATTGTTATTTGACTCTGTTCGGCGCTGGGCTTTTTCATCTGGCATTCTTTAACGGGTTGAGATTCGTCTCAGCCCTTTTTTTATTTTTAAATATCTCCTTCTACTGAAGATCGGCCGAGCAATGCTTTTGATGAGTTAGATTGTTTGAATCGTACCTTGACGCCTTTTATCACACCGTCTGTAAAGAATGAAGAAAAATTTTGTAAAAAATAACGAAGTGTGTTAAACGTAAGTGGAAACAAGCTCTAATAATCGCTTCAGAACTGGCGATGTCGTTTTTTGCCGCTCGTAGGGTATTCACAATCGAGCCGGATCGTCTGTATTTTTGGTCACGACTCGGATGATTAATATAGTTTCTAAAAGTTTGAAGGAGGATCCTAAATAATGCGACGTAACAATCTATTTAAGTCGTTCCGGTTTTTGACCGAACGACGTAAGGAACGCCAGTTTACTGACTCGAGATTTGTTTGGGCGGTAACAAGTTTAAGTCTTGTGGTTGTAGCGGTCACAGCCTTGACGCTGATCCGCCAGGCAGTCACCGCCCAAGCACAAGAATCAACCGAAATCTCGGAAGCCGCCAGTTTGTTTGAAGCGAATGCGGCGACCGCCAGACAAACGACCAAACCCGAAGCCAAGGAGCAATCGGAGATTAATAATTATTCCGAAGACACCGCGCCCTTATCACCCGAAGGAAGCGTTTGCGGGTGGACTTCATCAACGGTGTATCCGGTTACGATTCTTGATCAGGCGACTGCAAGCGTCGGCGGCAATCTTTATTCTTTCGGAGGCGTGAGTACCGCGATCATTGCCAGCGCCTATAAATTTGACGGCACGGTTTGGACTCCGATCGCTCCCTTACCGGCGGCTTTGGAGTTTCCGACAGCAGTCAGCGACGGAACAAATATTTTCATTTTGGGCGGAGCGTTGGTCGGCACGGGCACGCCACAGACAACCGTTTACAGGTACAATATCGCGACTAACGACTATACAACCTTAACTCCGTTCACCATAGGCACATGGAACGCTGCGGCGGTCTATCAAGGTGGAAAAATCTATAAATTCACCGGCACGGGTCCGGCAACTGCTTCGACGAATGTGCTTGAAATTTATGACATAGCCGGCAACACCTGGACGACGGGCGC
The DNA here is from genome assembly GCA_039934315.1 of Pyrinomonadaceae bacterium. Classification (GTDB taxonomy): domain Bacteria; phylum Acidobacteriota; class Blastocatellia; order Pyrinomonadales; family Pyrinomonadaceae; genus OLB17. Next base: position 2,093 of record JBDTMK010000055.1, read on the forward strand.
CCCGTATCCGCTTTCGATTAGTTTCGTCGGCGCATTCGAAAAAGGCGGCTTCATCTATGGGGCGGGCGGAATTCAAAGCGTGGGCTCGGTTGCCTCGCTAAAAACCTATCGCTACGATCCGGTCGGTAACACATGGGACGACGCGGCGATCACTGATCTGCCGGCAACCCGGTGGGCAGCGGCATCTTCAATCACCGGTTACGGTGTGAACAACGGATGGGTTTTAGCAGGCGGCTATGTGAATGGAACCGCAACGGCAAATATCTCTAATTCAACAATCCGCTGGAATTCGACGACCAATGTCTGGGACGCTCTGCCGAACATGGTCGGCGAAAGAGCGCGCATGACCGGCGCGATACTAGGAAGCAGCTTTTATGTGGTCGGTGGACGTTCCATCGCGTCTTCGGCTTTTGTCGGTACAAATTCTAATCAGAAACTTCTTTGCACTAGTGGTGTAGCGGTAATTACTGCCGGAGCGGCGACCGTAACTTCGGGCAACAATCTGCTTGAACCAAATGAGTGCAACACGCTGAATGTTCCAGTAAGCAATGCCGGGGACGTTGGTGCGACGGTAATTAGTGCCGTGCTTTCGACAACAACGCCAGGCATAACGGTTACTCAGCCGAACTCGCCGTATCCGGATATTCCCCCCTTCGGCGGTCCAACAAACAATACGACACCTTATCAGGTCTCGATTGATAACACGGTCGCTTGCTACACGATGGCGAATTTCACGCTGACCGTTACTTATACAGGCGGTAGTTCACCATCGGTGACCAATTTCTCTTTGCCGGTCGGCATACCGAGTTTGAACTATGTCTTCGCGTCAGGAGCGGGAGCAATTCCGGCGGGCGGAACTTTTATCGCGCTTTCTGATGACGATGATTTTGTGGTTTCGGTTCCGTTACCGGCGGCGTGGACCTCCACGGTTTACGGCACGGCGGTCACGTCCCTAAGTGCCAGCACTAACGGGGCACTGACTATAAACGGGACCTCGGTAACTACCTTAGGTAATACCGCGCTTCCGGGTACTACATTTACCGGTGGACCGACTTTGTTCCCATACTGGGATGACCTCGATATGGATGTGGCAGATGTTACCGGCGGCGGTATTTTCACAAACACCGTTGGCACCGCGCCGAACCGTGAATTTTACATTGAATGGCGGGCGCAGCATTTCAGCGAAACGGTGAACGGACCGATCACCACGAATTTTGCGATCTTGCTGACCGAGGGTTCGGATGTCGTCAGATACATCTACACCTCGACCGGAATTGGAGCTCAGCTTAACGGCGCAAGCGCAACCGTGGGCATGCAGGCGGCAAGCACCGGAACGCAATTCACGCAGTTCTCGTTCAATACAGCCAGCCTGTCGGCTGGACTTCAACTTACCGCTACTCGACCTCCGGGAGTGTGCACTCCGGGAACAGGTCCGTGTAACGTCGTTCCGCCGAAACCGCGTGCGGACTTTGACGGCGACGGCAGAACCGATCTATCGGTCTTCCGTCCGTCTGAAGGTAACTGGTATCTGAACCGTTCGACTGCCGGCTTCAGTATTATCGGCTGGGGAATTTCCACCGACACGCTCGTTCCGGGCGACTATGACGGCGACGGCAAAGCCGATACCGCGGTATTCCGTCCGGACGCCAATTCGGCAAATCCCGACTACTTTGTTTTGAACAGTAACGGATTTGTCTATACCGGCGTGTCGTGGGGCTCTCCCGGCGATATTCCGGTGAACGGCGACTATGACGGCGACGGTAAAACCGATTTTGCGATATTCCGTCCGTCAACGGGCACATGGTACATCCTTAACAGCATTGGCAGCTCAAATACGATTGCGCCATTCGGCTTGTCAGCCGACATTCCGCTTGCGATTGACAACGACGGCGACGGCAAGACTAATCTTGCGGCCTTCCGTCCATCAAACAACACCTGGTATGTTGCACGGCCTACCGGAACTCCTGCGACAAACTTTGACGCTTATCCGTTCGGTACGGCTGGCGACAAACTCGTCCAGGCGGACTACGACGGCGACAACAAAGACGATGTTGCAGTGTTCCGGCCGTCGAACGGCACATGGTATATCCTGCGAAGCACGAATGGCGCAACTGATATCAGGCCGTTCGGAGCGTCGGGCGATGTTCCGGTTCCGGGCGACTATGACGGCGACGGTAGCGATGACATCGCGGTTTACCGCAACGGCATCTGGTATGTCAACCGTTCAACGGCTGGATTACTTATCCAACCCTTTGGACTTGGCTCTGATACTCCGATTCCGGCGAAGTACATTCCATAGGCCTTAGCTAGATCATGAAGGCGGAGCAACCGAGCACCGCCTTCCGATTTACATTCTTGACGATTGGCTCGAAGCGATTCGAGCCAATCGTTTTGTTTTTGGACATTCTTGCGTGCGGTTCAGGCTCCGGAACTGGCAAACTAGACTTCTTAACCTTCCGAACGATTTTAATGGCAGTCGTCGCAAGCCTCGCCTCGGAAAGCACCGATACCTTCTTTAGCTATGATCGGGACCATAATCATTGCAGCCATCGGATCGGCCCACCACCAGCCGAAGATCGCGTTGAGAAGCAGGCCCCCGAGTAGTATCGCCGAGAGGTAGGCGCAGAGATCCGTTTGTCTTGAGTCTGCTTTCATCGCCCGACTGTTTAGATTAAGCGCAACCTTGCGCTTTTCCCGGGCGAGTAACGGCATCACAACTAGCGACAGCGCGGCGACTGCGATTCCGATATAAGTAACTTCTGGCGGTTCGTAAAAGACAATAGATTTTATTGCGTCAAAGGCAACGTACGCCGCTAGCAGAAGAAAACTGATGCCGACGAGTTTGAGTGCGAGACGTTCGCGGCTCTCGCCGTGTTCGCCGTCGCGGAGTCGCCAGAGCAAAACGCTGCCCGACATGCATTCGATCACCGAATCAACACCAAAACCAACGAGTGAGACGCTGCCAGCCACCAGTCCGGAGCCAATAGCGATCACCGCTTCGAGCATGTTCCAAGCGAGCGTGAAGTATTCCAACACCCGTCCGCGACGGATGTGATCGGAGTTATTAAGACGTTTTGCTACTGCTGACATATCGTCAATCGGACCCGCGGGAAGCGTCGCGTTTACTTCTTCAATTCTTCATCGATCAATGATCTAAGATGCTGTTCGCCGAAACTCGCCAGTTTCCGGCCGTTCACGAAGAACGTCGGTGTCTGCCTCACGCCGAGGCTTTGGCCGTCATTCTTATCCTGTTCGATCTTCGCATTAAACTTCCCCGCTTGGACAGACGAGGATGCCTTAGCCCGATCGAGGCCGAGTTCCGTAGCATATTTATCAAACAGTTCATTAAAAGTAGGTGATGCTGTTCCCGACGGCGCGCCATGCTTTGTGCCCCACTCCGGCTGTTTTTCGAAGAGAAGCGCCTGAGCTTCCCAGTACTTCCCTTGTTCGCCGGCGGCTTCGGTAAACGCCGCAGCGGACACCGAGTTTGGATGGAGCGGCATGTATCGCGTGACGAGCCGAATCTTCCCTTGGTAGTCTTTCAGGATCTGCTTAACCACCGGTGCAAACGCAGCGCACGATTCGCATTCCGGATCGTAAAACTCTACAAGCGTGATCTGTGCATTCGCCGGACCCAGCGTCGCACTGTCGGGCCGGATCAATTGTTCGGCAGAAGCGACAGTGGTGCTTGGATTCTGAGAACTACCAGCATTCGTAACCGGGACAATACGTGTGTTCTGAACCGAGCTTCGATAGTAATTTGCACCAACGATAGCGGCAATGACGATGATGACGGCGATTACGCCTAAGACTTTGACTTCTTTACTCATAGTTTATTTCTTCTGTTTTTCAGGCTTTTTTAATAACAAGCACAACCCAATGGCAATGAATGAAAGTAGTGACATGAACGGAATCGTGATAAAGCCAAGCCATTCAATTTGAATCGAGTTGCAAGGGACGCCCTGCGTACAAGGGGTCATGTTGTCCGGAATAACTCCGTAGTAAAGCAGATTGTGATAAATCGAAACGAGTGAGCCAGCAACGCAGAGCGGCAGAGCGTAATATTTCATCCGGTTGTCTCGCGTGACAATGCCGATGCCGATGATGAGGACCAGCGGATACAAGGCGATACGCTGATACCAGCACAGGACACAGGGCGGATACTGCATCACTTCGCTAAAGAAAAGGCTGCCTACCGTCCCGGACAGTGCAAGGAACCACGCCAGGTATGGCAGAGCTCGGTTGAGATTCGATCGCAAAGATATCTTGTCGTCTTCTTGGATCAGTCCATGTATTTCGTGCGCCATTTTTTATAGATGCGTCTCGTGATCGGCAAAACTCGCGCATTCGGTTTGAACCGTGATGTGCGAGATCTTAAACGTGTGAGTGCATTGTTCGTGAACTCGTTCGAGAACATCCTCGTGGCTCGAATGTTCGGCCAAAACAGCGTGGACGCTCATGGCATTCACCCCCGACGTTAAGCTCCAGACATGCAGATCGTGAATATCCGCGACACCTTCGATCGCGAGCAAACTTGCTCGCAGATTTGCGATGTTTACATCCGACGGCGTGCCTTCGAGCAGCACGCCGACGGCATCTCGTAGCAACGCCCAAGTTCTCGGCAAAATAAACAAACCTATTCCCGCCGAGATTATTGGGTCCGCGTAATACCATCCGGTCGTCAGCATAATTACGCCCGCGACAATTACGCCAATTGAAGTGAGGGCGTCGGAGAGAACCTCGAAATAGGCGCCCTTCATATTCAGACTTTCCTTAGAACCGGCCCGCAGGATATAAATGCCGACAATATTTATCACCAACCCAACCACAGCTACGCCGATCATCACACCGCTTTGAACTTCCGGCGGATTCTTGAACCGCTCGTAGGCTTCGTAAAGTATGTAAATCGAAATGAGAATGAGGACAACGGCGTTCGTCAGCGCCGCAAGAATCTCGACGCGGTAAAAGCCGTACGTTCGCTCGGGTGAAGCGGGACGCTCGGCGAACCAGATGGCAAACAGGGCAAGGCCGACGCCCGCAACGTCGGTCAGCATGTGCCCCGCATCGGCGAGAAGAGCGAGACTACCCGTCCAAAGTCCGCCGATAACCTCGACGATCAAATAAAAACTAGTCAGTCCGAAGACGATAACCAGATTTTTCTTGTTTTTCCCGGCTGCTGATTGGCCGCTGCCGTAGGCGTGTGCGTGTCCCATTGGATTTTCCTTATTGACCGTTCCCGGATGGCCGGGTTTCTTCTTCTAAAAGAATGGATTTGCGGGCCCACCTAAGACGCGAGGTATGTGTTTGCTCAACGACACCTCATACGTCTCCTACTTAACCAATTTATTCTTCGGCCGTCCTATATGAGCATTGATCCTTCCACCGGAAGCACGAAGATAATACCGTCTCCAAGCTTTCCGGTGTGAGCGTGAGCAAGGATCGCCTCGACGATCTGCTCGACCATTTCATCCGGAGCGGCGATCTCGATCCGTTTTACTTGCCGAAACGGATTTAGAATATCGGTTCTCGCGTGCTTTAAGCTCCTGCCAAAGCCCTCGGCATCGCTGATGGTAATGCCGGGAAATTTCTCAATATCTTCCAGGGCCACAACTAACCTGTCGATAATAAATGGCCGGATCACAGCCGTAATAAGTTTCATTTAGTTCCGCACCTCCATATCTTCCGCCGGATCGCGTTCGAGCCACGCGTATAGCATCGGGAGAAACAGCAACTTCAACACAGTAGAGAGCACAAGCCCGCCGACAACCACGGTTGCAAGCGGACGTTGAACCTCAGCGCCGGCGCTCGTTGCGATTGCCATCGGTACAAAGCCCAGCGTTGCAACCGTTGCGGTCATTAGGATCGGTCGCAGGCGTGCCTCGGCACCTTCGCGGACGGCATCAAGCACATTTCTTCCTTCCTCGCGCAGATGATTGATGTAGCTGACCATTACAACGCCATCAAGAACGGCGACACCGAACAACGCGATAAAACCCACGCCCGCCGAGATCGAGAACGGCAATCCTCTTAAATACAATGCGAGGATGCCGCCGACCGCCGCAAGAGGAATGCTTGTATAAATTAGTACTGCCTGTCGCACGGAATTAAATGTTGTGAAGAGAAGAACAAAGATCAAAAACAGGGCAATCGGGACAACTATCATCAGGCGCGACGTTGCACGCTGAAGATTCTCGAATTGGCCACCCCATGTAAGGTAGTATCCGGGCGGAAGTTTTATTTCCTTTTCGATGCGGTCTTGAGCATCGGCAACGAAGCTTCCGATATCACGACCGCGAACGTTCAATTCCACGCCGATTCTACGGCGAGTGCCTTCCCTTGAGATCTGGGCTGCAGCATCAACGAGCTTTATCTCGGCTATATGCCCCAAGGGAACCCGCGAACCGTTCGGCGCAGACAGAAGTAGATTGCTGATTGTTTCAATGCTCTTACCTGAGTCCTCGTTGAGCCGAACTACGAGATTGAAACGCTGCTCTCCCTCATAGACAAGTCCCGCCCGCTTTCCCGCGACTATGGATTCGATAAGGTCGTTTACGTCCTCGACATTCAACCCGTAACGCGCGATTGCCGCACGGTCGGGTTTGATCTGTAATTGGGGAAGCCCGCTGGTCGCTTCGGCCTTTACATCCTCCGCGCCATCAACTTTCGACACGACCCGAACGATCTCATCGGCCGTGCTTTTCAGTGTGCTGAGGTCGTCGCCGAACAGCTTGATCGCAACGTCGGAACGAACACCCGAGATCAATTCAGCAACCCGCAATTCGATCGGCTGCGAAAAGCTGAAAATGGCTCCCGGAACTTTCTTCCCTAGTTCATGTGACATTTTCTCGACAAGTTCAGTTTTGTCTTTTGTCGTCGTCCATTCGTCGTGTGGTTTGAGCTCGATATAGACATCCGACAGATCAACACTCATCGGATCGGTAGCGACCTCGGCACGACCGGTTTTAGAGATCACCCTCGTTACTTCGGGAAACTGACGAAGGACTTTTTCAGCCTCGCCGACCGTTTGGATCGACTGCGTCAGCGAAACGCTCGGAAGCTGTTGAACCTGCATTGCAAGAGAACCTTCGTCGAGACGCGGAATAAACTCACTGCCGAGAAACGGAAATAAGGCAAAACTCGCCGCGACCATCTCCGTTGCGATGCCAAGATTCAGCCATCTACGCTTTAACACCCAGTCAAGCGCCGGAACGTACGCTAGCTTTGCCCAGCGAATAAGAATGCTCTCCTTTTCCGCCACCTTGCCGCGCAGAATGTACGTCATCGCGGCGGGGACAAATGTAAGGCTCAGAATAAGAGCTCCCAGCAAAGCGAACACGACGGTCAGAGCCATCGGGATAAACATTTTCCCTTCGATGCCAGTAAGGCTCAGGATTGGTAGATAAACGATTGTGATAATCGCGACCGCGAAAACAACCGGCCGACCGACCTCGAGACAGGCTTCGAGAATAGTGCGTTCCGGGGGTTCGTTAGAATGGGCGTGCTGGGCCTCTGCACGACGCCGGACGGTGTTCTCAACCACGATCACCGCACCGTCAACAATCAGGCCGAAATCAAGCGAACCCAGGCTCATCAGATTTCCGGAAACGTTAAAGATGCGCATCATGATCGCCGCAAATAACATCGAGAGCGGTATTACGGTCGCGACAAGCAAAGCGCCCCGCCAGTTGCCCAAGAGAACGATCAAAACAAGAATGACAAGAACGGCACCTTCGATCAGATTCGTGGCAACCGTCGAGATCGTGCGGTCAATAAGCTCAGTGCGATCATAGAAGGGAATCAATTCGACGCCAGCCGGCAACGATTTGCGTATTTGCTCGACGCGCTCTTTCACACGCTCGACGACCGTCCGAGAGTTTTCCCCCTTAAGCATCAGGACGATGCCGGCCACGATCTCGCCTTCGCCGTTGGCAGTGACAGCGCCTTGCCTTACGGTGGCACCTTCGACAATCTCGGCAATGTCCTTGACGTAAACCGGAACGCCTTCATTACCGGTCTTGACGACAATGTTACCTATATCCCCAAGGTGCTCCACGAGACCGATTCCGCGAAGCAGATATTGCTCCGACCCCTTCTCGATATACGCGCCTCCGACATTCGCGTTGTTGGCGGAGACCGATTCAAAGACATTGCGGAGCGTTAGACCGAAGGCCTGCAGTTTATTAGGATTGATTCGTACTTGATACTGCTTTTCCTTGCCGCCAAAGCTGTTGATCTCGGTCGCTCCGGGCACACCCAAAAGCTGGCGCCGGACGTTCCAGTCCTGGATCGTGCGCAGGGCCGTCGAGTCATAGATTCCGTCGCTTGATTTAAGTTCGTATTGATAGATCTCGCCTAGGCCGGTAGAGATCGGACCCATTTCGGGTGAGCCTATGCTTTCGGGAATCTGTTCGCGAGCATCGGCAAGGCGTTCCAAAACAAGCTGCCGCGCGAAGTAAGTGTCCGTCGAATCGTCAAAAACAATTGTCACAGCGGATAGACCAAATTTTGACACGGAACGAATTTCGGTAATGCCCGGGAGTCCGGACATTGAAACTTCGACGGGGAACGTTATCTGCCGCTCGATCTCAAGCGGCGCAAGGCTCGGTGCGGCGGTCAACACCTGAACCTGAACATTTGTCACGTCGGGAACGGCATCAATAGGCAAATTCTTTAGGCTGTAAGCCCCGGCCGCCGCCATGATGGCGACAAGCAGGAGAACAATGAGACGGTTAGTTACCGAAAAGCGAATAAGAGAGTCAATCATAGATTCTTTTTGAGCTATTCTTCGCCCAGTTCTCCTTTCTGTAATTGGGTTTTCAGAACAAAACTGCCCTTGGTAACAACCTGGTCGCCGAGGACGAGCCCGCTTTTGACGCTTGTGTAACCTTCGATATCTCCGCCGATCTCAATCTCACGAACCTCAAATGCTCCAGGCTCATTCGGTTTCGGAATAAAAACGATATTGCGGTCGCCGTCACGTTGAACAGATTCGCTCCGAACAAATAACTCTTGCCCGGTTGTTTCACTCGTTCCAGTATAGAAACCGACTTCGGTGAACATCCCCGCGCGCAATTTACCGTTTGGGTTCGGCACTTCTAATCTCACCCGCGCGGTGCGTGACGTTTCATCCAGGCGAGGGTCGATATAAGCGATGCGCCCGTTGATCGTGCCGAATGATGTGGATTTGATTTCTGCGACCGACCCGATAGACAGTCTCCCAACACTTGCTTCAGGCACATTAGCGATAACGTAAACTGTCGAGAGGTTCGAGATGGCGAAAAGCGGCGTCGACGCGTCTATTCCGGCTCCGGCGTTGAATTTACGCTCTGTGACAATGCCCGAAAGCGGCGCCCGGACCGCAACGATCGACGTGCCTTTCGAATGGTCGTCCCGATTTAGATTTTCTTCGCTGATGCCCAACGTCCGCATTTGATTTTTTGTATGTTCGTAATCTACGCGTGCAATTTCGACCGCGGCTTTCGCTTCCTGGATCTCTTTGTTCAAACCAATGTTCGACTGAAAATCGTAATCGGCTTTCGCGGTCTTGTAATTGGTTTCCGCCGTAACCGCGTCTTTGCCTGCTCCTGCCCCGAGCTCGATCAGCCGTCGGGTCCTTCGCAAAGTCGTTTCGGCCTCGTCGAGTCTGGCTTTCGCCTGTAAAATCGAAACGCGGTTTTCCGCCTTTTGAACCCGCGTTAAATTGGTCTGTGCTAAAGAAAGTTGCGTTTTGGCTTCGTTCAATTTGCCGTGCAGTTCCGCCAGTTGCGGGCTGGAAACGGTCGCCAGGATCGCACCTTGATTGACGTAATCTCCAACGCCGGCAAAAACCTGTTCGATCCTCCCTCCGACAAGCGGCGTGGCCATTTCTGTTTTTTCGGGATTAAGTTCGACGGCTCCGGTCACGTAGAGTTTGGCGACGGCGGGGCGCTGTGTCACAGTTTCGATCTCGATTCCCGCAGAACTTATTGCTTCCGGGTCGAGCCTGACTTCCGTGCCGGTTTCGTTCTCGGAATGTCGTCCTTCGCCCTCCTCGGTTTTCACACTTACAGTCGTGTCGGGCCCTCGTGTAGCGATCCATGCGATGCCAATAATTAAGACCAGACCGATTACTGTCGCCGTCAGCATCCACACGAACTTTTTCTTCGGATCAGTTTCCGGGCCCCTGTGTTCGTGTT
>JBDTMK010000056.1:0-12252 GCA_039934315.1 Pyrinomonadaceae bacterium
ACCGAACTGCAGAGCGAACGTCTGTCCATTGCCGCTTCTATTGATCCACCACTCAGACGCCGCACCTACAGGACGGAAAATACCGATGTCGGTCCTTCCGTCTCCATCGAAGTCGAACGGAGCGGAATTCTGCGCGACAGCTGTCCCGACCAGTCGGGCAACTCGATTCGCATCGACAGAATTCAGGGTATTAAACTCTCCCGCAAACAGGATCTTTCCGTTTCGCAAAACGGAAATGTCATCGACTTCGGGATCAGCGTTATTTTCGGCAGTTATTCCGCCGACACTAAAGGCCGTGTCGACAGAGCCAGTGGAATTTAAACGCGCGATCTTCAGTCGGCCGGCACCCCCGATCGACAGAAACGTCCCGCCGACCACGACCTTTCCGTCAGACTAAAGAGCGACTTTGAAGACCTCGAATGCGGAAGAGCCGGGCGTAAGGAATGTTCCGTCTTCGGTGCCGTTCGAATCAATCTGGCGACATGGTTGCGAGGCTGCCCGTTGATATTATTGAACGCTCCGCCAACGCTTAGGCACCCGCCGGCGCGATGCGTTCCGAGACTTCGGGTTCACTCGCCGGTGAGATCTCGTCGCTGTCTTTCAACAGCGATTCTCCGACGATCTTTTTCTGCTCGAGTTCGTGAATCGAATACGATCCCGTTGCCGGTGAGGCTGAAGCCGCGCGGCCGACGAAGCGAAGGGAAGCTCCTTCCGGCAAGATCGCCCGAAGCCGATTTTCGACGAATGTCCATCCGCCCATATTCTGCGGCTCCTCCTGCGTCCAGAAAACCTGCTTTGCATTCGGATACGTGGCAAAGATCTCTTCTATCCGCGCCGCCGGAAACGGATAGAACTGTTCCATCCTCACGATCGCCACACGGCCATCCCGTGCATCGTCACGGCCGGCATCCAGGTCGTAAAAAACTTTACCGCTGCAAAGCACAACGCGCTTCACCGCAGCTTTATCGACGATCGACAAGTCATCCAAGACAGGTTGAAAGCCGCCGGTCGTTAGCTCTTCGATCCCGGAGGAAGACGCCGGTAAACGCAGAAGGCTCTTGGGCGTCATCACGATGAGCGGCCGCACGATCTCCTGCATCACCTGGCGTCGGAGCAGATGAAAATACTGCGCGGGCGTCGTCGGGTAACAGACCTGCAAATTATTTTCCGCGCAAAGTTGAAGATAGCGCTCAAGTCGTGCCGACGAATGTTCGGGGCCTTGTCCCTCGTATCCATGCGGCAGCAGCATCACTAGACGGCAGCGTTCCTTCCACTTGTCTTCGGATGCCGCGATGTATTGATCGATGATGACTTGCGCGCCGTTCGAGAAATCACCGAACTGCGCTTCCCATGCGACGAGCTCGTCGCGTTGGTTACTTACGGCATAACCGTATTCGAAACCGAGCACGCCCGATTCCGAAAGACTGCTGTCGAAAACGTAGAATCTCGCGTTGCGGTTGGAGGCGCTCTTCAACTCACTCAGCGGCGTCCATCGCTCGCCGGTCAGCGCGTCGTACATAGAAGCGTGCCGCTGTGAAAACGTTCCGCGACCCGAATCCTGCCCGCTCAGGCGCACCGGAAATCCTTCGATAACCAACGATCCCATCGCCATCGCTTCGGCAAATCCCCAATCCATAGGAGTGTCACCGGTTCCCATCTTGGCGCGGCGTGCGAGTTGTCCGACCATTTTTGGGTTAATGTGAAAAGTATCGGGGACGATCGAAATCTTTTCCGAAACCCGTTGCAAAGTATCCGCCTCCGCCCCAGTCTCGATGACGGCCGATCCGTCTTCTTCGCTCACGGGAGCGGGTAGCGAAGTTTTCTTCGGTTTGACCTCCGACGCGATCTGCTTTGCTCGAGCGAGGACGCCTTCGTATTTTTCGACGACGGCATCGGTCATCTGCTTCAGATCATCCTCTGTTATAACGCCGTCGCGGATGAGATGTTGAGCGTAAAGATGTCGGACGCCGGGATGAGCTTTGACCCGAGCATACATCAACGGCTGAGTGTAGCTCGGTTCATCGCCTTCATTATGGCCGAGACGTCGAAATCCGACGAGATCGAGCACGACGTCCTTATTAAACTCGCGACGATACTCAAGCGCGATCTGCATCACTCGGTACGCCGCTTCCGGCGCGTCGCCGTTGATATGAAAGATCGGTGTCTGCGTGATCTGCGCCGCGTCCGTCGAGTAGATGGAGCTGCGCGCATTCTCGACCCCCGTCGTAAACCCGATCTGGTTGTTGATGACGATATGGATCGTGCCTCCGGTGCGATATCCGGGAAGGCTAGCGAGCTGCAGCGTTTCCATCACGATGCCCTGACCGGCGAACGCAGCGTCGCCATGGAGCAGCACCGGCAGCACTTTCAAGTACGCTTCTTCGCGTGTGTGCTCCTCGCCGTTTCGATAATCGTCCTGACGGGCCCGGGCCATTCCCTCGATGACAGGATTCACGAATTCGAGGTGGCTTGGATTGGACGAAAGATGGATCCTGATCTTCCGTCCGGTCTTTGCCGTACGATGTCCGAGAGCTCCCTGATGATATTTGACGTCACCTTCGTCAGCAGGAAAGCTCGGATGCGATGTGCCTTCGAAAATCGTAAAGATGCGTTCGGCCATGTCACCGGCGTCGGTCGTTCTGATAATGTTCGACAGAACGTTAAGCCGCCCGCGATGGGCCATGCCCATGTAGATCTCGTCGACGCCGCGCTCGGCAGCACCCTCGACAAGTTGATCGAGCATTGGAATGACAGTCTCGCAGCCCTCGAGTGAGAACCGTTTCTGTCCGAGATATTTCTTGTGAAGGAATTGCTCGAACTGCTCCGCCTCGATCAATTTCTGCAGCAGGTCTTTTCGAGTTTCGGGTGCCAGCGGTTGAGTATCGACAAAACTTTCGCGGACGCGGGCGCGGATCCATTCTTTCTCTTCTTTGCTTTGAATGTGCCGGTACTCGATACCGACCTTTCCGCAATACGCCTTCTGAAGAATATCGAGAATGCGTCGCAGCGTCGCTGTCTTTTCGCCATGCAGCCCGCCCGTAATGAAATCGCGATCGAGGTCCCAGATCGTCAATCCGAAATTTTCCAATTCGAGCTCTGCCGAATGCTGCGAGGTCATGTTCAGTGGATCGATGTCCGCCAGCAGATGGCCGCGAATTCGATACGCGTTGATCAGCTGAAGTACATTCGCCTGTTTCTCGGCCTGCTCGCTGAACCGGTCGCCGCCAAGCAGGCTCGGGTTGTAATCTTCCGCCCATCGAAACGGCGGATAATTTATACCGAGGTCGATGAAGATCTGATCATAAAATTCTTGCTGTCCGATGAGCAGCTCGTGAATCCGAGCCAGGAATAAACCGCTTTCCGCACCCTGAATCACGCGATGGTCGTAGGTGCTGGTCAACGTGATGACTTTACTGATTCCGAGCTGGCTCAGGGCGCCGGCTGTCATCGCCTGGTACTCGGCCGGATATTCGATCGCACCGGTGGCGATGATCGCGCTTTGCCCCGACATTAATCGCGGATTCGAGGCGACGGTTCCTATCGTTCCAGGATTCGTAAGCGAGATCGTCGTGTTTTGAAAGTCGGCGATTTCGAGCTTGCCGTCGCGGGCCTTTTTGACCTGCTCGTTGTAGGCGGCAAAGAAGCCGGCGAAGTTCATCGACTCGGAGCCTTTGATGTTCGGGACGAGAAGATTTCGGGTGCCGTCTTTTTTCTCGACGTCGATCGCGATCCCAAGATTGATGCTGTGATTGGAAATTCGCGACGGCGCTCCGTTCACGACACCGAAGCCGTTGTTCATCGCGGGATAGTCTTTCGCCGACCGCACGATCGCCCAACCGATGAGATGCGTGAACGAAACCTTTCCGCGGCCGGCCGCCTGCATGTGCTCGTTTATGATCCGCCGATTTTCTTCGAGAAGCTTTACGGGAATGTTGCGGAAACTAGTCGCCGTCGGAACCGTGAGACTCTGCTCCATGTTCTCGACGATCTTTTTCGCCGCGCCCGTAAGAGCTCTTACTTCCGCATCGGCCGGCACGCTGGTCGTTTTCTTTTCCGCTGCTGCGGGCGCACTTACCGCCGCGGGCGTCTCTGCCTGCGGTAACGGCGTCCGGTTTTCCGGCGTTGTCGCCGCTGTCTCTTGCGAAGCAACGGCGGCGGAGCCGTTTGCTCCCAGCATCTCGCCGAAATACTTCTGCCACGACTCGTCGACTGCCGTCGGGTCCGACTGGAAACGGGTGTACAAGCCCTCAACGTAGCTTGCATTCGCACCAAAATTTTCCGCAATAAAGGCCGATATGTTAGTAGTTTTCTCGCTCACTGTGTGTATTACAACCTCGTGTAAGCCATTATTTTAGCGTAAACGTGTCGAAATAAGTAGCGAGTCAGGAGTCGTGTCGAGGTCAGTTTCAACTCCAGATGAGGTTTAGCAAGATCCGAGCAACTTTGCATCTTAGCGGCTCTGCGTGAAGATCGGCCCGACCGGCTTGGATCGATGGTTTTCACGAAAAGTCGCTAGGACGCGAAGGAATGAGAAGTGAAATCATTGACGCCACTAGATTACAGTCAGACCTCTGTTGCTCTTGTCTACGCCGAGGCGTTGGATTTACCGTCGGCTTTCTGGGCTCCCGCGCTCAAGCTCTTTTCGAGATCGAGCTTGATAGCGTCGAGGATGCCGTTGATGAATTGAGTTGCTTCGAAGGTCGAGAATCGGCGGGCGATCTCAAGCGCTTCGTTTATGACGACGGTGTGCGGGGTGTCTTCGTAGAGGAATTCGTAAACTGCGAGGCGAAGGACATTGCGGTCGACAATCGCCATGCGCTCGATACGCCAGTGCTCAGCGCGCGTGCGGATCTTTTCGTCTATCGTTTCGCCGTTCTTCAGTGTTCCGAGAAGGAGGTTGTTGGCGAAGGAGCGGGTCTTTTCGTCGAATTCATTGTCGCCAAGTTCTTTCCAGTAATCGTCGGTCGAAAACTCGAGCGAATTTTTGACGACGTCGGCGGCGAACAACATCTGCAAAGCACATTCGCGCGCTTTCCGGCGAGTCCCCGAACTCTTTCCTTCCTTTTCAAACGACATGCGGAAAAACCTTGTCTTGACCCGTGCTCTTACTTCCGGCCATTTCTGCGTAGAGATTTACGATCTCCACAGCGGACATCGCCGCTTCGTATCCCTTGTTACCGGCTTTCACTCCAGATCGATTTATGGCCTGTTCTACCGTGTCGGTCGTGACAACACCGAAGACAACGGGAATGCCAGTCTGTATTCCGGCCTGCGCGATCCCGCTTGCGGCCTGGCCGGCGACATAATCGAAGTGCGGCGTCTCGCCGCGAATGACTACGCCGATCGCGATCACGGCGTCGAAGTCGCCGCTCTGTGCAGCTTTTAGCGCGGTCAACGGCAGCTCGAACGACCCGGGGACCTTAAATACTTCGACCGCGGTTTCCTCGGCCCCGGTACTTTCCAGCGCGTCAAGAGCTCCTTCGAGGAGTTTGGACGTCAGGAAATCATTCCAGCGGCTAACGACGATCGCGAATCGAAAGCCCTTTGCATTTATTTGACCTCGGTGAACTTTTGGCAGCAAACTCTTTCTCCCGGCAAGCTGGCTTGCCTCGAACAAGTATAGAAACACGAATTACCGTTGACAAGCAAAAAAGCGCAGTGAGAAAGTGTGACGGTGCCTGAAGCGATAATCGAAACGGAAGAGACGCTTGTAATTGAAACGCCCGAGCGCGTACCGCTCGCGTTTGCCCTGGCTTCCATCGGAAATCGCTTTTTGGCGGCGGCCATCGACCATTTTATTCAATATTTTTTGATCGGGGCGGTGGTGTGGATATTTCTTGCCGTGGCCGGCTTTGGCGAACAGGTCGGTGTCTTTGAGGAGATCCAACGCGAGGCTCCGAAATGGATGATCGCGGTAATGATCTTTATCCTGTTCTTGCTCTTTGCCGGCTATTTCATTTTTTTTGAATGGCTGTGGAACGGCCAAACGCCGGGGAAGCGGCTGTTGAAGCTTCGTGTCATCCGTGAGGACGGCCGGCCGATCACACTCTGGGAAGCGATCGCCCGAAATCTGTTGCGAGTGTTCGACGCCACACCGGGATTCCTGCTGCCGATATATTCCGTCGGCCTGATCGTTATTTTCCTGAGCAATCGCGACCAGCGAGTCGGCGATATATTTGCCGGTACGGTCGTTATCCGCGAGCGCACAGATGAAGCTCCTACCTTCGACGAAACATTTTCAAATCCTATCGCTGATGCCGCGCTTAGGCGGGTTCAAAAACGAACCGAGTTCAATGCGAACGTTATGATCCTGTCGGATCCGGAGATCGAGGTGATAGAAAGTTTTCTTCGACGCCGGTGGGACCTGACGGAGCGCCAACGTATCTGGATGGCGTGGCGGATAGCTCTTCCGTTGATGTACAAACTCAAGCCGGACTATGACGTCACAACGTTTTCATACGAAGGTTTTCTCGAAGAGATCCTGCATCGCTACCATGCAAGACAGCGTTTCTTGAACTAGCGTTTTTGCGAGACATGACCGGAACATGGTACTTTGCGTTTATTGGTTTTGACATCTGCTATTAGCAATCTGATCATCGGTAAATCGTGAAAAGAAATTTTTTAATAACAGGCGGCGCCGGATTCATAGGCTCGCATCTAGTTGACGCTTTGCTCGCCGAAGGCGACTCGCACGTGACGGTGGTAGATGACCTCAACGACTTCTATTCGCCGGAGATAAAGAAGGCAAATCTCGAGTCTGCAAAACAGAACCCCGAATTCGAGTTTGTCGAGCTGGACATCCGCAACAACGAAAAACTGCGCGAGGTTTTCGATCGTCAGAAGTTCGATTGTATCGTTCACCTCGCGGCACGGGCCGGCGTCCGCCCATCGCTTTGCCACCCGAAGCTATACTGCGAAACGAATATTAACGGTACGCTGAACCTGCTCGAGCTTGCCCGGGATTTCGAGATAAAGCAGTTTGTCTTTGGATCATCGAGTTCGGTGTACGGCGTAAATTCGAAAGTCCCGTTTTCCGAAGACGACCGCATCAATCAACCGATCTCGCCGTATGCCTCGACGAAGGCCGCAGGCGAGCTTCTCTGCCACACGTATTCTCACCTGTTTGATATCCGCACCGTCTGTCTTCGGTTTTTTACTGTCTACGGCGCACGGCAGCGGCCCGATCTCGCGATACATAAGTTTACGAAGCTGATCACCGAAGGAAAGCCGATCCAGATATTCGGCGACGGAACGACCCGCCGCGACTACACCTACGTTGACGATATTATTCAGGGCGTCCGAGCAGCGATCGATTACGACGGCGCAATGCATGACGTCTTCAATCTCGGCGAATCTGAAACGACCGAGCTAAAACGTCTTGTCGAATTGCTGGAAGAGAATTTGGGGACGAAAGCGATAATCGATAAACAGCCGATGCAGCCGGGCGACGTACCGATAACTTTCGCGGATATATCAAAGGCGAGGAAGCTGTTGAATTACAACCCGAGAACGAAGATCGAATCCGGGATTCCAAAGTTTGTCGAGTGGTTCCAAAATCAAATCACTGATCGGCAAACGCAAATCGCAAGTTGATCTAACTCCAGCGAAATACTCTTCTCATCGCCGGCAGCAGCCGGTGTCCGGTGATCGCTTGGCGGAAGAAAAGTTCATGTTCTAGTTCCACGCGAGCCATATCCAGAAGGTCCTCCACGCAGTCCTGCATTTGTAGTTCTTTTGCGAGTTTCGCGGCGTCCTCGTATTCGACAACATTCCCGCTCTCAAGTCGGCCCGCAAAATACATCGGCATGAACCAGCCGGAGATATGGCACGACAACCCGAGAGTTCTGCCAATGGTCCAGAAAACTTTTTCACGAGCTCCTCGCGGCTTGGCGCCAAGTTTCTCGAGCCACTCGCCAACGCGTCGTCGATGATCCCATTCTTCCGACTCGATGTGTTTGATGCGCTCTTTTTCCGGAGAATCTTTCAGAGACTTCCAGTGCCCGCGATAAGCATACGCGGCCGCGATCTCACCTGAGTAAGCGTTTTGAAGAATACGAATTAATTTTTGACGGGATGTATTCAATGAAGTTTTATTGCGGAGAATTGTAACCTAACTTAAGAACTATCGCAGACTGCGGAAAGTTATGGTGTAACGCAACGATTCGACGGCCGGGATGCTGTGTTCCCATTCGGTTCGGACTTGCCCGCGTAGTAGGTATGCGGATCGTGGCTGAAGTTCGATCGTGTGGCGTTCCCAGCCCGTCGCGGTCTTGCGACTGAGTCGAAACTTACACGATGAGGCCAGCGAAAAACCGATCACGTCTTCGAAGACCGCTTTGTCGCTATGCCAGCCTATTGTTGTGACGGGGCCAGACCCAATAGACTTCCTCAAAGGGGCCGACAGGACTCTTTACCCCAAGGCGTCGAGGTCGCGCGGGTGACGCTCGCCTTTACGTCTGAATATTTCCAGTCCGGGCGTTGAAGGATCGAGCCGTCCGCGAACTCGATCCGATTGACGTAGACTTCTTCGTTGAACAATTTGCCTTCGGGTTTAGCAAGGCTTTCGAGAGTTATTGTCTCGCTCGGAGCGAGAAGGCTGAAGGCTGTCAGAACTCGCTTCTCGCCCGCCTTCAATTTTACGCCGCAGAGAAACTGCCTGCGCACAATATTCGAAGGGTGCTCGATCTCGGCAAACTGATATTCCCAGAACACGATCTCCGCTATTTTTCCGCTGTCATTCCGGACTTCGGCGACATACGAGTATCCGTGCACGTCGTCCGCCTGGGGAGTGCGGGACTCCTTCACGGCTCGGTCAATGGCAGCACTCCGGGCAGAGGTCGTACTTTCCGTGGGATCGATGGTGACATCCGTCCGTGCCTCTCTAGCTTGGCGCTGGAAATACTTGGCGTCTGCGGTAACCTCTTTGACCGGACCGCCCGCCGTGACCTCGGCTTTCGGCGTACGCTGTACGGTCCGCTGCCAGCCGGCGCGCAGGACCGGCATTGGATCCTGAGAAAAACCAATGGACGATAACAGGAGAACGAGGATCCAACTCCGGAAAAAAACTCTCATCACTATCCTCCGCGCTGATTGCTTTCGCCCTCGAATATAGCGCGGGTCAGTGCAGTCAGGGAAGAGAATTGAAGGTAGAGAATGGAATCTGCAGTATTGAGTTCGTAGTGGACCATATCATTCTCCCAAAGTAGTTATGGCGAACTGACTGTCGTCAGTTCGCCTGGAGCTTCAACGGTCACTCGGCCGTTTACATCAACATACGCAATCCAAACTAGACGCGAAAGCTACTTCGTGATCGTGTTTGCTATGCCCTTGTTCTGTAAGATCCTGACCTCAACCCTCCGGTTTTGGGCGCGGCCGGCGGCGGTTTTGTTGTTCGCTATCGGCTTACTCTCGCCGTAACCGTATGGTTGGACCAACCGGCGAAGGTCCATTTCGTATTTGAGGACCAGATAGTCGATGACGGCTTTTGCTCGTCTGGCGCTCAAACTGCGATTCTTTGCCGTGTTCCCCTTCGAGTCGGCAAATCCAACCACCTGGACCAACCAGCCGTTAGTATTGCCCCTGTCTTTTTCAGCTTTGGCCCACGCTGCGGAAGCAAGCATCTCAGGAACTCTTATTCTTATCGTCCCAATTCATCGGCTCCCAGAGTTCGACCTTGTTCCCGTCCGGGTCCATGATCCATGCAAATTTTCCGTTCTCGGCCGAGTCCGGTCCGCCGACGGCCTCGATGCCGTTCTGCTTGAGCTGTTCGAGCAATTCATCCAAATTGTCGACGCGGTAGTTGATCATGAACGAAGACTCGCTCGGGCTGAACCATTTCGTGTCGCTGTCCGCCGAGCTCCATACCGTAACGCCGCCGTCTTCGGCTTTGTCTTCAGGCCATTTCAATATCGCACCGCCCCAACTCTCAAGGTCGAGACCGAGATTCGTTTTATACCACGCCGCGAGTTCCGAGCCTTTGCCCTTGCTCTTGATAAAGACACCGCCGATCCCCGTTATTTTCGCCATATACTTTTCTCCTGTCGTTTGTAGTTCAACGATTGAATTAACGTGGGACGATCCCGCCAACAAGCCCGCAGAACGTCAAAAGACGATGCGATACGAAACTCGCTGTTTCGCTTTCGCATTCACCGAACTGTTGAGCTCATCCGTAAGCTACTTGCCTTTCCGTGCGATGACGGCGATATGCCCGTGAGAAGATGGGTCGTCCACCTCCCACATTTCAATCTCAAAGCCTTCAGCTTCCAACAGTTGACAGGCGACCCTCGGAGGGTACGCGTCATAGAAAAATTTGTGTCCAAACATTTCCGACGTAATACCTTCAGCCTCCGAACTAGCAGGCTCCTCACCCGAACCTCCCACCGACAATAATAATCTTCCGCCCGATTCAAGCGAGTCGGCAAGTTTCCGATAGATGGCTGAATGGTGCTTTCGCTCAGTGTGAAAAATTGAATCCCAAGCGACGACGGCGGCAAACTTTTCAGCAAACTGTAGCTCGGTCATATCGGCGTGAACTAACTCGGCTTCGGGAACAACCGTTTTCGCAATTTCCAGCAACTTCTGCGACTGGTCAATTCCGACCACACGAAAGCCGCACTCAACAATATATTTCGCAATTGGATTGCCAGTCCCGCAGCCCAGATCCAGAATTTTAGCTTGAGGCGGCAAGCCTTCGAGAATCTTATCAACGTAACCTAAAGTTCTATCGACGTAAGTTTGCCCTCGAAAATTAGAGTGCCACTGCTCTGCTATTTGATCGTATGAATTTTGAAGCACAATAGAATTTTGAATGCCCCTAATTACTTATTAACACCGACACCGGCATCGAGCTTCCCGGTCCTGGCAATGGCGAGGACGAGGCAGATCGCTGTCAGCGAGGCCATCACGCCGGGGATCGGGAAGAAATATATCCAATTGAGGGCCGCGATCGCGACGAGCGACGCGAAGAAAACTACGATGATCGGGCGCAAACGCGCGGCATCGGTCTTCGCGAGGCCACCCAGCTGCCATAACAAGATCGCAGCAAGCATGTACACGACGCTGATCGTAAGTCCCCAGCCAAAGTAAAAGTCCCAATAGCTCCGCGAGACGCCTATCACCTGAAAGTGGTCGGCCTTCATCGCTCGATCACCACCATGTCGGCCGGGGCTTCGCCAGGCGTCCAGGGTATCGCCGACGAATGGCCCGCAAATAATAGAAACGTCAGTACCGCAGCGATCCTGAGCAGCGTCGATGTTTTCATATTGATCCGCAGTTTTGTAACACAGGGCGACATCACGCGCAAGAACCAGGATGATGCGGTGGTGAGTCAGTTTGAATTAAGTTAAGTTTTTGGTTCGGCTCCTCGGAAGGCTTCGCGTAGCCACGCCGTTCACGGCGTGGTAGGACGCCGCTAAGCCCGACTAGCCCGTTTTAACGGGCTTCCATTTGTATGGGCGGTGAATGCCCTAACGGAATTCTTCGATCGTCTTTCCGCACGCTAAAGCACGTGGCTATCCTAGAACAAGAAACACTTTTTCGAACTGAATACGTTAGAAGCTCTCCTTATCTTGAATCATCTCTTGGATCGTGTCGGCATCGCCGATCTGACGAGCGGTGATTAATATCTGACGATCAACACAAAAATCCGAAGGTATAGAATCGCCAAGAGGGTCAGCGTGCCGATTACGAGAATGCACCGGTCCAGATATTTATCATTAGTATGCCGGCTGATTAGCTCGTAGACTGCTAGTCCAATAAATCCGCCGAGAGTATTCATGATGATATCGGTGATGTCGGCGACACCGATTGCGAGAACAAACTGGATAATTTCAACGGCAAGGCTAAAGCCGAATATCGCCGCGATTTTATACCTGAAGGCGGCCTGCTTGAAATTGACGCCGAGCATCACCCCGAACGGGATGAAGGCGACAATGTTCGAGATGATTTCACTCTTACGAGCCCATGCGAACGGAATCAGGTTGAGCCTTCGCGTTTGAAAATCACTTAGGATTGTGAGGGGGTCGTAGGAAAATTTAAACAGCACCAGCCACAACAAGATGACCAGGTATGCGGCGAACAGTGTTCTTGAAAGTGCCCTCATGTGCGTATCTGGAATTCTACAGAATACGCATTACTTTTTGGGCTTCGCATCGAGAAAGTCGTTCACCATCGGGACGATGATGGACATGCGCGACATCAGCGTGACGTGGGTTGTGTTGGGCAAAATGGCCAGTCTCGATTCCGAAAGCGGGT
>JBDTMK010000057.1:0-12185 GCA_039934315.1 Pyrinomonadaceae bacterium
GAGGATTTTCGAATATCTTCATATCTTTCATCCGATCATTTGATCGATCGCCAAGACCAAAATACCTTCTGCCCCTGCCGCTTTCAGCTCACTCACAACTTCCCAAAAATCGTGCTCGCTTATCACCGAATGGATCGAGACCCAGCCTTCCTGGGCGAGCGGCATTACCGTCGGACTTTTCATCCCCGGCAGGACCGCTGATATCTCTTTCACCGCGCTGACGGGGGCGTTCAGAAGAATGTATTTGTTTTGTGAAGCGGCCTCCACGCTACGGATGCGGAACAGGAGCCTGTTGAGGATGTCGGTCAACTCTCCGGCCATATCGCGACGGCAAATTAATACCGCCTCAGAATCCATCACGGTCGCGACTTCGCGAAGGCCATTCGAGAACAAAGTACTTCCGGAGCTTACGAGATCGCAGACCGCGTCGGCGAGACCGATAGAGGGCGCGATCTCAACAGAGCCACTGATCCGATGGATGTCAGCGGATATCGAATTCGCCGCGAAGAAGTCACCGAGGATTCGGGGATAACTTGTTGCAACACGCTTTCCCCGGAGGTCACCGATACCCGAAAAATCGAAGTTTTTCGGTACCGCAATCGAGAGCCGGCACCGACCAAAACCGAGAGGTTCGATAATGTCGACCGGCTTCGGATTTTCCTCCAGAACGTTCTGCCCGACGATGCCAATGTCGGCAACGCCATCAGCCACATAATCCGGAATGTCGTCATCCCTGAGGAAAAAGATCTCGAGCGGAAAATCGGCCGCCTCAGTTCGTAGCTTGCCCTGGCCGTTTGAGAATACGATCCCACACTTCCGCAGCAGTTCGGTCGAACCGGCTGCGAGTTTTCCTTGTTTCTGTAATGCGATCTTTAGCTTCATACCTCAAAAAACGACAAACGACGCCCTTGAAACTTTTTTCAAAGTCCCTTCGGCGCCTGAAATAACCTATATCGATTTATCTAAAAAGACAGATTAAGATCACGCGCCGCTGGTGTGCGCATGATGATGGAGATAATGGATGTGGAAAGCTGCGACTAACATCGATTGTTTATATTCAAAACACAATGACAACGAAATTTCAAGCGGCTGCATTGAAATCTTATTCGCACGCTTGTTCCGATCGGGTTCAAATACAGAGAGAATTATGTTCGTATTTGTATATTCTTGCTCCCGGGCGGTAGTTGACGCGAGCGCGTCGGATTAAGGAAGGCTTTCATTATGGTCATACTAGAAACAGAACGTCTGATCCTGCGAATGTTCCGCGAAGCGGATCTCGATGAGTACGCAGAAATATGCGCCGATGCTGACGTCGTGCGCTACCTGGGAACCGGCCAAACGCTGAGCCGCGGTGAAGCTTGGCGGCAGATGGCATTGATCGTCGGGCACTGGCATTTGCGCGGTTACGGTTTATGGGCTGTAGAGGAGCGAGAGAGTGGCTCGCTTGTCGGCCGCCTCGGATTTTTCAATCCGGAAGGGTGGCCTGGCTTTGAGATCGGATGGCTTTTGAAAAAAAATGTGTGGGGACGCGGTTACGCGACGGAGGGAGCGCGGCGAGCGCTTTCGTATGCGTTTACTGAGATGGGGCGAGATCACGTTATTAGCGTGATCCACCACGAGAACGCGCCTTCGATAAAAGTAGCGAAGAGGTTGGGTGAGGAGCTCGAAAGAGAAACCGAGTTCTCCGGAAACAAAGTAGTTATCTATGGGATCGGCCGAGAAAAATGGATCAAATCGGTTTCCGATCAGCGGACATGATGCCGGCGATCCAAATGAGGGCCGCGAGAAAACCCGCGAGAACGTCAGTCGGATAATGTACGCCGATATAAACGCGCGATATGCCGATCAGAAAAACCAGGACCGCTGTGACGACCCAGAGCGCCGCTTTGATCGATGGATTTTCAAGACGGCTGCTGACGATCCAGGCAATGAAGAAGTAAAATGACAACGATGCGACGGCATGCCCGCTCGGAAAACTGTAACTATCGAGCGACGGATAGTTGATCAACGCAGGCGGCCGAGGCCGAGCGAACAAAAGCTTGCAGCCATGCTGCAGGGCGGCTTGTCCGGCCATCGTGACGATAAGCATCAGCAATGGACGGAACCATCGATATCCAATAAATACGAGCCCGGCTGCCGAGCCGATGATCGCCAAATAAACTATGGAGCCAAGCTTCGTTACCGCCAGGAACAGAGTTGTCCACATCGGCGATTGGATCTGCCGCATCGCGTAGCGAACATTCGTGTCGAAGGAAGCACAGTACTGCTTCAACGGCCCCGTCAGTATCCAACCCACCAGGATCAGGACGATCGCAGCGGCGGCAAATCCAGCGAGCACCCGGAGAAGCGAGCTTTCACGAAACCAGTTGGCCATGTAGACACGAGTGCGGGTTTTTAAGACCTGCCCGATTGGATTGAAGTTTTCATCTTCGTGCGTCGTTGCTGTTCAATCCTCCTACAGCGACGGTCCGAATTGCTAGAAAGAGTGCCTCTTCATCTGCTTAGACAGGTTTGATCATTACTTTCAGAGCCTCGCGCTCATTCATCGCGCGATAGCCGTCGGGTACCTCGTCGAGTCCGACGGTCCTGTCGAAGACACGGCCCGGCTCGATTTCGCCATCCAGAATTAAGGGCAGAAGCTCTTCGATATACGCGCGGACGGGTGCCGGACCACCGCTGACTGTCACGTTCTGAAAGAACGTGTTGGCGACTTCGGGCACCGCATCGTAATGCGGAACGCCCACGCGGCCCACAGCACCTCCCGGCCGCACGATCCGCATCGACGTCGCCATCGATTGCGCGGACCCGACACACTCGAGCACCGCGTGCACGCCATATCCGCCGGTCAGTTCGCGGACCCGCTCGACCGCTTCGTCGCCGCGTTCGCTCACCACGTCGGTCGCTCCAAAATCTTTAGCGAGCTCGATCCTCGCCTCGTGGCGGCCCATGATGATGATCTGCTCTGCGCCGAGGAGCTCAGCCGCGATCACGCCGCACAACCCCACAGCTCCGTCGCCGACAACGGCGACCTTGTCGCCCTCTTCGACAGCCGCCATGAGCGCCGCATGAAAGCCGGTGCCCATCACGTCCGACAAGGTAAGAAGCGATCCAGTAAGGGCATCGTCCACACCAACCGGAACGGCGTACAGCGTGCCGTCGGCCTGGGGTACGCGAACCGCTTCTGCCTGTGCTCCGGCGACAGCGGGATTACCGAAGAACCCGCCGTGAATGCACGATGTGTTCAGCCCCTCTTCGCAGAACTCGCACGTCCCGTCCGAGAACGCGAACGGCATGATGACAAAGTCGCCTCGCTTGATGTTACGGACGTCGGCGCCGACGTCCTCGACGATGCCGATCGCTTCATGGCCCATCACTCGCGACGGATCGCCGGACTTTAAATCCTTGTACGGCCAAAGATCGCTGCCGCAAATGCAGGCACGAGTGACGCGGACAAGCGCGTCGGTCGGCTCTACGATTGCGGCGTCGGCCACGTTCTCGATGCGGACGTCACCGGCTCCATACATTACAGCTGCGCGCATAATTTATCTCCTATTATTAAAAATTAAAGTGATAAGCGCACCCGCCTGGCGCGAACTTCGAGTCTCGCATACTTCGCCGCTAAGGGTGGCGAAGCTTAAAACAAAGTGAGGGTTCGCCGACTATCCGGACCTTTCGCTCGAGCTGTTAGTTGGACGTCTGGTGGAATACTGGGTACGAGATTGGTCACGAAATGATTGAACGATCATTCTTCCGCAAGAGCAAGAAAGAAGATGAGCTAAAGCTAGCAAAACAATTTCCGCGGGTTGCATGCCATCCCTCAGCGGCGACTTGAATGCCTCTTTCGGGTGAGAAAACGAGAAATGCGCCGGACACCTGGACGTCGTGCCGGCGATTGTCGGAGTTAGAAGAACGCGGTCGCTCTCCGAACGCTAGGTCAGCTCGCGCCGGAACCAAGGGGCAGGGATTCTAAGCTTTTTTAGCGGCTGTCGGAATATGACCGGTGAGTATCACCGAAGTCGCTTCTTTAGCCAGTCGGCGATCAATTCCAACACGTCGGTTTGCACCATCACCGGCGCCGGCAGCTTCGCATAATTGGCTGGAAAGCCATCGGTATCGTGCACGAATAGATGGTTGAGGTCAGGCAACACGCGCGCCGTCACATCCTTGTTGCCGGCCTCCTTGAAAGCAGCCTCCATCAGTGCCACCTCCGCTGCCACTGCCTGCTGGTCGCGAGATCCCGTCAGGATCAATACCGGCGTCTTTACGCGCCGCATCGTCGCTGCGGGATCATAGCCGAGGAAGAACTTCATCCACGGGTCGGCGGCAGCCATGCCGTCGATCCTAGAGGGAATCCCAGAAATGAGCTCGGCTCGCTTTTCCGGTGTTAGCTTCGTGTCGTGCTCGTAGCCGTTCTTGATCTGGAAGTGAAGAGCGGTGCGTCCGGGTTGCGCTATGCCCGCAAGCAGCACGATGGCGCGCAGTCCGGGTTCTTTTTCGGCAACCATTGGCGCGATTATCGCTCCCTCGCTATGGCCTAGTACGCCAAGGCGGTCGGATCGGATCTCAGGGCGCTCGCGCAGGTACGCGAGCCCGGCACGCACGTCCTCGGCAAAGTCGGCGCTCGTGGAACCCTTGAAGGTGCCACCCGATTGCCCTGTGCCGCGGTCGTCCATACGCAGCACGGCGATGCCGACGCGCGCAAGTGAATCAGCAATCTGGCGGAAGGGGAGAAACCCGGGCAGACCGATTGCCTCGTCGCGGTCCTGCGGACCGGATCCAGTGACGGTGACGATGGCAGCCACGGGCTTTGCACGATTTGCGCCCTTGGGCAGGGTCAGTGTTCCTGCTAACGTGTGGCCAGCGGGTGTCGTCACCACCACATCCTCGGCAGTATAGGGCGCGTCCGGCGGCGCTGAGTAGTCGGGCTTCGGCGGCTTCACGGCTGGTGCCTGAGCGCTCGGCGTTGCCTGCACGGTTGCGGCCGCCTGCTCGCCGCGCTTGAAGGTGAGCGGGAACGCTTGGCCACCTTGAGTGAATGTTCCCGCTAACTCTGTCCGTTCTTTATTCAGGACGCCCTCATAGACGATCTCCGGCGACTTCATCTCCAGACGCACCGCATCATTATTGATCTTGATCGCATCGATGGGGATCGATGCGCCCTGATCCAGGCTGTCAAACTTGCCGGTGTAAACTCCAGCCTCAGATTTCGTTATGGTCAATGCGACACGAAGCTTAGTACCGCCCGCTTCCAGCGTGCCTTGCCACGAACCTTCAAAGCCTTTCGCAGGTGTCTGGCCAAAGAGCTGGCACGAGAGACCCAGCAAGAAAAGCAAAATCAACAATCTATTTTTCATATTTTTTTCTCTTTCGTTGCACGAAGGTGCGGAAGCATCGCCGGCCCATCCGCCGAAACTATTTAGCTATTTTCAAAAAAAATCTCTTCTGAACGCTTAGTCAACGCCTGGATATATTCTTCATTAACTTCGTACCCAATTCCCGGCGACGACGGAAGGTTGATCGAGCCTTGAGGCGTTACGGTCACCGGCGGTTCGATGATGTCCGTTTCCCAGTAGCGGGCGGAAGCCGAGACATCGCCTGGAAGTGTAAAGCCCGAGAGTGTTGACATCGCAATGTTATGCGCCCGGCCGATCCCGGATTCGAGCATTCCGCCGCACCAGACAGGAATGCCATGATCCTCGGCATACTCCTGGATATCACGCGCCGAACTGTGACCTCCGACGCGACCCAGCTTGATGTTGATGATCCGACAGGCGTCCAGTTCCAATGCATGGCGTGTGTCGCGCAAGGAGGTGATCGATTCATCAAGACAGATGGCGGTTTTCAGCTGTCGCTGGAGCTTTGCGTGATCGAGCAAGTCGCCGGCGGAAAGCGGCTGCTCGATCATTAGAAGGTTCCAATCATCAAGTTCTTGCAGCAACTCCGCATCCCTTTCCAGCGAATACGCGGAATTCGCGTCGACCGACAAAATAATGTCGGGGAATTTCTTTCGAACCGCTTTAACAAGTTCAGTGTCCTGCCCGGGCTTGATCTTTATCTTTATGCGTTGGTAGCCGCTCTCGACCTCGAGGGCAACCTTCTCGAGCAAAATCTCAAGAGATCTTTGTAGGCCGATGGACACACCGCAGCTGATCACGTTTTTACTTCCGCCCAGATGCTCCCAAAGCGGTTTACCCAGAAGCTTCGCTTCCAGGTCCCAGATCGCTGTCTCAACGGCTCCGACCGCCATGCAATTCCCCTGAATAGGCGAAAGCGTGCGGGCCACTTCGCTCGCATCGGAAATGTTCGCGGAAGCCAGCATCACGGTCACGTACTTCGCAATTATCGTCCACGCCGTATCGACCGTTTCGTGGTTGTAAAACGGCTCCTCCATTGCGGTGCATTCGCCGTACCCACTGGCACCGCTTTTGTCAAAAATCCGGACGATCAAAACGCGTCTTCTCGATGTGATTCCAAAACTGGTTTCGAACGGAGCCTTCAGAGGAAGCTCTATTTCTCGCAGTTGTATTCTCTCAAGCTGCAAACCCGGGTGAGATCCAGCCGATCCATATTTCTCGGCGGGCTTTTGGTTTATCATGACGTTCATTTGATCTTCTTTGATCTTCATTGCGCGATGGTTCCGCTTGAGCGAACCATGCGCTGTCGAGAGCAGTCAGTTGTCTAGGATCAGCATCATCATCCCTACGATTCCAGCCGGTCAAGCTGAGCTTTTTCCAGAATATAAATACCGCTCAATTCGTTTTCAAGCGCGTAATCCACGACGACGTAACCTTCCGAAAGTGCCTGCGAGAAAACGCTCCTCGTTTCTTCGCGCCATTTCCGGGCCAAGTTGAAGTCTGCGCTTTCGACCCCATTAATGTCTGCCGGGATCTCTATCTCCGCGAATCTCGAACGGTTCAAAGCAGCGGCAATGTTCGCCGCCGGCTCTGGGTAGCCCGACTTCGAATGACGCAGCAACCGCGACACACTCCGTCTCGAGTCAGCAAGATCATGCTTCGGCCCCTGTTGCTCCGCCATCGACTTTTGAACACGCGGGCTGTTAAGCAACCATGTCACAAACAGGCGGTCGGTTCCGTTTCGGTGTAGAAAACTAGCGCCCTCTTCGCCGTAGACATTTATTTTGTACATATCGGAAACCACGCCGAGCTTGGTGAAATTAAAATGAGCGTTGAGCGACTGCAGGGGGTCAAACGTCCACGTCATACGGTCGGTTAGGCGGTCGGCCAGGACACGTTCACGCTGCTCCGCTTTTAAACGAAAACCAAGGTTGTGACGGCGGTAGCTTGGGCTGACCGCGAGCATGTGCGAATGGTGCACGATTCGGCCGCCGATGTGACCGTAAAAGCCATAAACGAAACCGACGAGTTTCTCCCCGTCGAACGCTCCAATGAGACTTCCGCCAACATGGCGTGCCGCGACAAATTGATTGAGCGGCACGATATCCCTTTCGTCGTCGCCCCAGGTCTCGATCTGCAGGTTCTCAAGTGCCTTTATTTCGTCGATGGCCTCTAAATCCCGGAAAACGATCGACGTTGTTTGAGTTGCGGACGACATTGCAAAGTTTCCGGCTGATTATGAATGCGACCTAGATCTTGGGAACCGCGCGTCCGCGAACGTGAAAATACTACCTTCTGTTTACCTCGTCTTATTTTTCGTCTCGCTATACCAGCGATCGCTCGAAAAATTCTCTTCTTCGGATACTCGCAAATGTTCCAGGGATCGATCGGATTGGGTATGAGCGCAAGCAACAAGTACGGCGTGAATCGCCGCCACGGGGGCTACATAGGAATCGATAAAGGACGTCCGGGTCGTCGCCGCGACCAGATACCCGTCGCAGAATTTCGCTATCGGTGTGGAGTCGCTGTCGGTGATCCCGAAACTGGGAACATTCCGCCGCCGTGCGTTCTGTACAGCTTCAACGGTGACACGAAGCCCCCGCCCAAAGCTGATCGCGATCAGTAGGTCCTTTGGGGTCATGATCCTTATTTTGTTTTGAACCGAACCGCTACTGCCGACGGGTGCATCTGCGTCGAAACCCAAACGCACAAGCGCGTAAGCGAGCGAGCCGGCCAGGGACGCTGCGAAATCTACTCCGAGAATGATTATGCGGCGTGCCTGATTTATCTGCTTTGCAATTTGGATGATCTTCTCGGGGTCGAGGGCAGATCTGAAAGCGCTGAGATTATCCAGGTCCTGGTCGACGCTTTGACGCACCAGATCCGACACGCTTCGGTTGCTCTGCTCCGCGGCCTTCATTGCGGAGTACGGAGTGATCTGCGTGACAAAGTGTGCTCGAAGGTCCTGGGCGAAGTCGGCGAATTTCTCGTAACCGAGCGCTTGGACCGTACGGATGATCGTCGCTGTGTCGACACTGTAGCGCCGCCCCATTTCGCGTGATGAGAGAAAAAAAGTCTCGTTAGATTCATCGATGATCTGCCGCAGCAGTCGCTGGCGGCTCGAGCTTAGTCCTGCCTGAGTATCGAAAAAACGAGCGCCGAGCGGAGAGTGGCGTGCTGAGGCAGAGTCCTCGCCGTTGGCATCCTCAACTGCTATCGCGCTGAGGCCTTCAGAGGAGTTGATGCCGCGCTTTGTGCCTTGTTTCGCTACCGAGCTTGGTTTCTTTTTCTCCATCGTCCGTTCCTTTAATCGAAGGGCAGGCGGGGAAGATGTCCCCGCCTGCTGGGCGGCTAATAACGAGAATGACGGTCGCTGCAATAGATGACGTATTCTATGGTACAACCTATAATTTTTGCAACATGTATTGCAGAGGCGAACAATCGGAATGCTAAAAATTACTAATCCGCGCTAAATGACCGTGAAGCCTAAACCCTCTAATGCCCGTAGGGTTCAGCTAGATCCGCTCCATCTTGGAAAGCGCGGACAAATCGGCCGATCAAAAAATTGTGCAGTAAGTGATGCATTTCATTGACAGGCTACATCAATTCGTGTAGGAATAAGTGCACAAGCATTTTCAATTAACAATCTTTTTGAATTAACCCTAATTTAGGTTCGCAATATTTATAGATCGGCTTTAAAGGTCTCGCTTTTTGGATTGACTGAATTGGGGGGGGGGATTGCGTCGGCTGCCCCAGTCCGAGAACTATTAAAAAAACCGACCTTCTATTCGAAGCCATCTGGGTCCTGTCTGAACGGCGGGATCGATCATTGCAAAACAGATCTATTCATTCCGAGGAAAAGGAGTTTAAGTTATGAAGACGTTTAATTATAGATTTCTCGTCGATGCGGCAGGAAAGGTTTGGAATATGTCGAGAGCCAGGGACCGCTCCTCCATCGTGATCCTTTCCCTCGTGTTTCTCTTATTTCAATTTTCCGCTTCCGTATCTTACGCACAGACGACGACGTCGACGATCGAAGGTATCGTAACGGATCCGAACGGTGCCGTGGTTGCGGGCGCAACGGTTAAGGCCACTGGAACCACGCTTGCTACCGAGCGAACTGTAACGACCGATGCCGAAGGTTTTTACCGTCTCGCCGCTTTACCGGCTGGAACTTACACCATAACGATTTCGCAGACGGGCTTTTCCGCGAATACCTCGACCGTAGAATTGACGCTCAACCGCGTCGCAAAATTCGATATACAAATGCAGGTCGGAAATGTCGTCGGTGATGTGAACGTAACGAGCGACTTGCCTTTGCTGGAACCGGAGGCGTCATCCACGGGAGCGACGGTGACGCCGCGGCAAATTCAGGATTTCCCGGTCAATGGGCGAGAATACCTTGACCTGCTGCAGCTCGTGCCCGGCGTCGCGATCAACCGGCAGACACCGACGGGCGATAATGCAAATCCCGTTCTTGGAGAGCGCAGCGGTAATAACAACTTTTTGATCGACGGTCAGCCAAACAAAGACACGGTAACGGGCGGTGCGGCCGCACAGTTCAATCAGGAGACAATAGCCGAGTTTCAGGTGCTAACCGCAGGCTTCAAGGCAGAATTCGGACAGGCATCAGGCGCGATCGTCAATGTGATCACAAAGAGCGGCGGGAATTCGTTTCATGGCGTGGGCTCATTCTTTCATCGCAACGAGGCCTTCGATGCGTCTAACTCCCTTGATCCGGCCGTGACCGAACCTCGCCATCTGCGCAGATTCGACTACAGTCTCGCTGTCGGCGGTCCGATATGGAAGGACAAGATTTTTTTCTTTGGTTCGGCAGAACGGATCACTGAAGATCGTGCACTTGATTTTAAGTACCCGAATCTCGGCACTACACCAGGCGCTCTTACGGTTCTTCAACTACTCCGCAACCAGGAAGATCCGTTGGATATTCCTCAGCGCGGCCGCGCGACCCGGGTCTTTTTCAAGCTCAATGAGAGCTTAGGAGAGCGCCATCAGTTGGTTCAGGAGGTTAACTATACAAACGAGTACTCAAGAGGATTTGGAGCCGGATTGCCGTCAACCCGAACCAGCACAAGCGGCCGCAAGCTGCTGTTTGGGCTGGGCGATACGATGCTGCTGGGCGACCTAGGTGATCCCTGGATCGTATCGGTCCGCGGCTCTTTTCGCGGAGAGCCCTCCGATAATCAGCCGACGCATCCCGAGTTTACCGGATCGACGGCCTTGAGCAGCTTTACGGTGGTGAGACCATGCCCTAATACCGCGACGCCCCCCGGAGGATGCAGTGCCGCCAATTTGTTTGGCGATCTCCCGACGGTTACCTTCGGCAACCCGACGACCTATTCAAATCTCCATCAGAAATATACGTCGTTTTCGGTAAACGTAAACAAACGTTTTGGCGATCACGACGTGAAGGTCGGTTGGCAGTTTCTAAGAACGAAAGTGAATGGCCTCGACCCACTGATTCTGACAAACCAGCTGTTCCCAACGGTCACTGATTTTATTAACTTCGGACCTGTAAACAGCGGCATATTTCTTCTGCTTCGTGCGGGCGGCCCAACCGACGAAGCAAGACAGATCCGTTTGCGGAACAATTACAACGGGTTGTACGTGCAGGACGACTGGAAGATAAGGAAAAACCTGACGGTAAACTATGGGCTCCGTTACGATCATGACTCTGAATTCGAGTCCCAGAAAAATTTCTCACCGCGGATCGGTCTCGCATGGGCGGTCACGGAGAAAACGGTCATTCGTTCGCATTTTGGTGCCTTTTTCGATCAGTTCCGGCTGGGACTCGTGGAGCAGATACCGGAGTTCGGCGGCGCCGACAGGCGAGTTATTCAGTCACTATATTTCCCGAGAGGGTTTTACGGCTCTCCGAGTTTTATCGCCAGCCTCGCCCGAGCGGTCGGCCTTCCCGGTCCGTGCATTTCCAATGTTTTGACGGATGCCCAGATCACAGCGAACGGCACTACCTGTCCTCCGGGTGGAGGACCGATCCTTGGAGTCGATCGGCTGAATAATGTAGTTGCTCCGGGCCACGCTCCGATCCCGGCAAACGCGGTT
The DNA here is from genome assembly GCA_039934315.1 of Pyrinomonadaceae bacterium. GTDB lineage: Bacteria > Acidobacteriota > Blastocatellia > Pyrinomonadales > Pyrinomonadaceae > OLB17. The sequence goes on from JBDTMK010000057.1 coordinate 11,439, forward strand.
ATCAACATCGCGAATATTCAGGCACTCTCGGGTCTTACACCCGACCAATATTTAACCCAAGCGGCAGCGGCGATAGGCCAGCCAAATGGTTACTTTCAATGGGGCGCATTTGGAGTTCTGAATAACCCGCTCATACCACCGCAAACTTCGCCGACAACGGTCGACGGCGCATTCAAGACGCCCAACACTCTCGCCTTCAGCATCGGGGTCCAGCGTGAGATTACAAGCGACATCGTGATCACCGCAGACTACTATCACCGCGAAATGCGCAATCTGCTCGGCGTCAGAATAAGTAATCTTGCCTTCCGTTCCCGCGTCGCCGGCATCGGCCGAAGCTTCGACGCACCGAATCCTGGCGGCGAGATCCGCACATTCGGGCCTTTCTTCAACGGCAAATATGACGGCCTGGTTTTAAGCTTTAATAAGCGACTCAGCAACCGGTACATGATCGGCGCAAATTACACGTACGCCAAGGCTACGGACAACTCGCTCGGCATCTTTACGAACGGCACGGATCAATTCATCGGCGTCGCGCCGGTAGTTACCGAGCCGTGCCTGGCGTCAAATCCAACCTGCACGCCGCAGACCAATGCCAATGGATCGTTCATAAGCAGAAACGGTAATTTCGTTGCGGCAGCGGGAACCTTCGTTAACGGTCCTGATCTTGACAAGGGTCCGTCGAGTTTAGCGCTTGACCACATTTTCCAGATCAACGGGCTCGTAGATCTGCCGTGGAAGTTTCAGGTC
>JBDTMK010000058.1:0-11935 GCA_039934315.1 Pyrinomonadaceae bacterium
TCGCGTCGCGAAGCAGTACTTGGATCCGTCGAAGATGGCGATCGTAATCGTCGGCGACAGAAAGTCGATCGAGCCCGGCTTGAAAGACCTCGGATACCCGATCACGTTTTTGGATGCGGATGGGAAACCGGTCTCGGAATAGGATCGTCCATTTCGGATGAATGGAAGAGGCCGCCGGAAGGGCGGCCTCTTTTTTCTGAACTGCTTCTCCTTGGAGGTTTGTGCATGAACACAAATTGCCTCCCGTTTCAGCGAGAGGATTCGCTATACTCGTACACAAGAACGAACACGGGTAGAACAATGTTGAAGCCAAAACCAATATTCGACGCCGCAAAGGCCAAGGCAACGATCGAGAAAGGAAGGCGGGCAAAATGGATCAGGCGCCGCGGATCGAAGTCGGCCGGCTTTTTTTACACCGCGGCGTCGGGCAAAAAGATCACGGATGAAGTGACGCTCGAACGCATTCGCGCACTGGTGATCCCACCGGCCTGGCGGCATGTTCGCATCTCGCCGGCCGCGAGCACTTCGATACAAGCCGTCGGGATGGACACGACCGGCCGCATCCAGTATCTCTACCACTCGAAATTCTCCGAGAAACAGCAGAGCAAGAAGTTCGCAAAGATCGAACGGTTCGGGGAGTATCTTCCGCGACTGCGGTCGGTGACGAACGAGCACATCTCACTCGAAGGCTTCCCACGCGAGAAAGTTCTGGCGGTCATGATGCGGCTGGTCAACTCGCTCTATATCCGGGTCGGCACAGAGAAAAGCGCGAAGCATTACCGGACATATGGGATCACCACGCTACAGAACAAACATCTCGAGATAAAGCGCGGCGGGCAACTCGTGTTCGATTTCGTCGGCAAGAGCCACATCAAGCATCGAAAGGTTCTTGTCGACGAAGAACTCGCCTCTTTGATGAAAGATTTGAAGCAGCTCGGCGGTGCGCGGAAGCTGTTCCATTATCTCGGCGAAGACGGAAAACCGCGCTCCGTCAGGCCGGGCGATCTCAACTCATATATAAAACAAGCGACGGCACCCGAATTCTCGGCAAAAGATTTTCGGACCTGGGGTGGAACTCTTCTCGCAGCAGCGGCACTGGCCGACCTCGGTAAAGCTGAGACCGAGCGTGAGCTCAAAAGCAACATCGTAAAAGCTGTCAAGGGCGTCGCCGAGCGACTGGGAAATACACCTACCGTGTGCCGCAGTTCCTATATCCATCCGACCGTTTTGAAGGCGTATGAATCGGGCCTGACGATCGACGAATTTCGGCCGAAGAAGGCACGCCGCCGAATTCGACGAGTCGAGGCGGAGTACGAGCCCGAGGAAAAAGCACTCATCAAACTTTTTAACAACGGCAAGAAAAAATAGATCGTCGGGAGCCAGAAAAAATTATTTCTTGATCAAAACAACCGGTGCTTGCTCCGCCGCCTGGACGCGACCGAAAAAGTCACGAATCGATCCGTAGTTTTCAGCCGCGACCGTGTAGCGGTTTAACTTTAACGATCTCGTGAAGACGACCTGCTCACCGACGATCTCGTAGCTCGCATCATATTTTCCAAATGGCGTTTCGAGCTTTGTCGACTCAGGTATTTCATCGACCGTAAAACCTGCCGGGAGTTTAATTTTTACGTTCTCCGTATAGGATGTTGGATCGATATTGTATGGATTAAAACGTTTTCCTTCGGTGAAGGATAGACGATCCAGCCGGCCAACTATCGCAGGTTTAAATACCATCAGCCTTTCCTGCATGATCTGCGCGTACGCCGGTGCGGAGAAATCAACATTCAGATTGAATTTACCCGCGCCCACATCGTCGGTCGGCGAGACCTTCATCGCTTTTGCTCCGGTCGCGCCTCGCGATATCCAACCCTCGATCATCCGATTGTAATCCGGTACTGACAAGAGCCGCATCCGAGCACGCTCGCCAACTGCTTTCTGTCCAACGGTGGATTCGTTCAAAGACCCAGTGATCGAGCCGTCGGTCAAAAGCTCAATTTCGATGCTACGATCCAGGCGGTTAGTTTCTGCCGGCATCACGGGCATCTGGATCAGAGCGTCGGTGTCGCGGTGGTCGATAAGTGCCCAGCTGCCCTGCTCGTCGTCAGGCAGGTCACCAAGTGGCGTGTACTGATCGGTCGCATCGAAGATCAGAAGACGGCCCAGCTTAGGGTGAATAACCACCGAGTGGGCGGTCGTTGCAGCTGCGACTTTGATAGCAATGATGCAGTGGTTGAACTGGTGCGGCGACGCCCACTCGGGCCTGACGTAGGCTGGATCATCGGCCGTAATACTGACGAGGTAGGATTCTATTTTCAAGACACTGAGCATGGCCCTCATCAGGTTCGCCTTATCCTTGCAATCGCCGTACGACTTCGCGAAAACTTCGGTCGCGGTATGCGGCTTATAACCGCCGCCGCGGCCAAGGCCAACTTGAATCGAGATGTACTGCAGCTGCTGAACATATCGTGATACGGCCCGGATCTTTTCAATTTCCGTTTTGGCGTTGGCCGTAAGGTCCTGGACTTTTGCGGCCAGGGCATCATCGATGGTCATTTGCGGATCTTCGATCTCGGCCATCCACTTCGCAACATCGTTCCAGTTGGCGAAGGTCCTAATCCCCGTGGCCGTAGGGCTCGACGGGTAAAAACTTACCGCGACGCGCGGCGCGAGACTTGAGAAGGACGGGCTTGCAGGTTCCGGCTTAATCGGTCGCAGGTCCCGCAATTCCCACGTCAGAGACGTTCCGTTTACGACCGGCTCGACTTTCGGCGAATTGAACGTCACGCTCTCGGCCTTCCAACCCGCGGGAAGGTTCAGGCTGAAGCGTGAAACCATAGACGGCAGGTTGTCCTGGAAGGCGAACTGGAATTGGCTAAAAACATTTCGTTCTTCCGATGTGGTTTCGTATCCGAAAATATCCCCCGCCGCAGCGTCATCCGACGCATCAATGAGCTTGATCCGCGCCTCGTTATAAAGGTCGTTGCGTGCAAGCGCCATATCCACCGTCTCTTTTTTTCCGTATACCTTTGCGATCCCAGACGCAGGCAGTAGCCATGCGGTGATGTCACGCACCTTCTCGCTGTCAGTCGTGTAGACGATCCGCGCCACGGCCTCGTCGCGTCCTTCACGGCGAAGGATTCTCACCGCGTAGCGACTCGTTCTCACCAGTAATCCATCGGGGGTAACGGTCACCGTTTCCTCATTACGCAGAACAACTGCCGGAACGTCCTTTATTTCAAACGCCGGCGTGGGAACCGCCGCCGCCTGCGAAAGCCACGCGGGAGGCCCGTCCGCACGGGCGGAAGACACGATCACGAGGGACAATGCGAAGCAAAACAAAAGCGGGGTCAGGTTTCGATTAAACATATTCAATCCTCTTTATTTGCTCGTCGAAACAGCCGCTGATTCTCGAAGCGTCAACTGGTGGACATCCGCCTTGTTGAAAGCTTCAAACAAGGCTTTCACCTGCGGATATGACGCTACCGGGAAGCGCAACAATCCGTTATTTCCGAACGAAAAATCACGGTGGTAGATAAGCGTTTTTCCGTCCTTCGTCACGCCCATCTTGACTTGGTGCGATGCGATTCCCTGACGGTCCTTAATAGGTTGAGGCGAGTCGCCGCTTTCAAGAGCGAATCCGTTTGGAAATTCCATACTTACCTCATCCTGAACCGAATAGGGATAATTAATGTACACGTCGTGCTTGCGCGTGTTTGCTGTGAATCGAGGTTTCGAGCTCCTCTCAAAAACGTTTGGCTGAAAGAACAAACGCTTGCCCGTGCGAGATGCATAACCCGGAACCCGAACCTTGAATCTATAGATGAGCGACTTCTCGGGGTCATTCAGATTCTCGATGGAATAGCTGTCGACCTCTGCCGTACCGAGTAGGTTGGATTTGACCAGCGCCTTCAGTTTGTTCTCCTGTTCGGCGGGCGAATCAAGCCGAGTCGCGGTTTTCATGAATGCGGCCCAGTGGCCGGTGTACTCCATCGTCGCTTCGCCTTCAAGCGAGCCGTCTTCGAGTAGCTTGAATTTGCCGGTCCTTTTCGCCCGCGACTTATCTGAGCTTGCAAGTGTTATCTCCTGCCAAATGGCCTCCTTGCTGTCGGCGATCAAAGCAACCTGCCCTTCTTCCGCCCAGCTAAGCATTCCGTAACAAGTGAAATAACTGCCGGGACTGAAAAACTGCCAGGCGTCGCCAACCTTGACCGCGACGCTCACGGCGTTGACCATCAACGATGCGTTGGCGATGCCCCGGTTAAACGTCATTTCGTTGCGGCTTCCTGTAAATGACGGACGAGCGTCAAAGCCCGCAGCTCGAGCCATGGCCCCGAAAAGATTGTCGATGGCGCCCCCGGTTCCGTACTTGAGCCTAAGTGTTTCGGTGGGCGATTTTACCGCTGCGGCTTTTTTCCATTCGTCATCGGTAACTTTGTCGGAATAGTTCAGGTTCCTTATTTGGGACTTTACAAATTCGAACATTTTATAAAGCTTCTCGTCCTCAGATCTCGCACCCGCGATCGCTGTGGCCGTAATGCTTTTCACCTCGTCGCTCGCCTTCATCGTTTCCTTTGAACGCTCGTACTGATACTTCCCGACGTCACGCCAGTATTCCTCTGGCGCCTTCTTTTCACCGGCCTGATAGTAGATGTACATCCAGGACTTTACGTCGTCTTCCGGAGCCATGCTGGGCTCGTCGCGAAAAGCGGGCACGTTCGTCATGGTCGCTCGATAGAAACCGTTCTTATCCTTTTCGAATTGTGTTGTTCCCGTATTGAACTTCTCGTAGTACATGCCCCTTGTCCCCGAGAACGGCCTAACGAAATATGAAATGTTTTGTATCGGGACTTCACGCTGAAACACAAGGCGCATATTCGCTTCTGCGTTGTCATAAACCTCCCTGTATCGATATTCGATGATCGAACCCACCTCGAGACCCGGAAGGGCAAACGACTTGGCCTTTACTTTTACGCCGCTCGCCTTAACAATTTCGCGTTCCAGAACATCTTCCTTTTTCAGGAGTACGGTGCTTCCGTCAGGCTTGGTGACTCGGGCGTCAACGTCCTTCACCCTTGTTCCTTTAGTAAATAGGATGTCGTGTTTGCTGAACTGGTCACGCCCCAGCTCCGTGAAGATCTTTATGCGGACGTAATGGCGAAGAGCCAATTCTGCGGCCGAGCTGTCATCGACCCTGACTTCCCAAAATATCGCTTCAGCATCCGCGTCGGCCTCGACGACCGGGGTCTTTGCCGCGAGGTCGGAAGGCGAAACAGGACGCCAGTCCTTGTCCTTGTCCTGAGCGCGGACCGCGACAGCGCCTGCGGCGCAAAGACACAGAAATGAAAGCATCGATAATAGCCTTCTCAGCGAGAGAAACTTCATACTTACCTCTAGTTTTTTTATTTTTGGCCGATATCCGAGGCCGCCGGTTAACATAATGGCCGCGAGCAGATAAGGAGGCGACCAGAACATTTTCTACAAGCTCGGGATTCTATTACATTGAAGCCCTCAAGCAAAGGTTTTCTGACGAAACTCGACACGAAATAGTAGCACGGCGAAGGACTTTTTAGTGGGGGAGCTCGTTTCCGCCCCCAACCTGCATCCCTTCCGACAGGGCGCGAAACGTAACTATCCGCACGAGAGCGGATATGGGCCTGTATGGTATAATCTCGCCTTATTCAAAAGCCTTATTCCTATTTTTCTGATAGCGGGAGATCGTTTGATGTCTGTAGATTTTTCAAAAATTCAGCAGCTTTTGGGCAGCGAAGCGGAAACATTACTAAATCATGTTTCAAAGACAATCCCGAAGGATACTATTCACGTACCGGGTGGCGATTTTGTCGATCGCATCTGGTCCAACTCCGACCGCACACCCGCCGTTCTACGGAGTTTGCAGACGCTTAACGACAATGGACGTTTGGGCGGGACCGGGTACTTGTCGATCCTGCCTGTTGATCAGGGCATCGAACATTCGGCCGGGGCGAGCTTTGCCCCGAACCCGCAGTATTTTGATCCGGAGAATATTGTAAAGCTCGCGATCGAGGGCGGGTGTAATGCCGTCGCCTCGACTTACGGCGTCCTCGGCTCGGTGGCCCGCAAATTCGCGCACAAGATCCCGTTCATCGTCAAAATAAATCACAACGAATTGCTGACCTATCCAAACCAATTCGATCAGGTGATGTTCGGCACCATCGAACAGGCCCGTAACATGGGCGCGGTTGCGGTGGGAGCGACGATCTACTTCGGATCGGATCACTCGACGCGGCAGATCACCGAGGTCTCGGAAGCGTTCGCGTATGCTCACGAGCTTGGCCTCGCGACGATTCTCTGGTGCTATCTGCGGAATCCGAAATTCAAAACCGCTGAAGGCGATATGCACGACGCGGCGGACTTGACGGGTCAGGCTAATCACCTCGGTGTGACGATTCAGGCAGATATCATCAAGCAGAAGCTGCCTACGCGGAATGGTGGATACAACGCCCTCAACATCGAAAGCAGCTACGGCAAGACGAATAAGAAAATCTACGAAGAGCTAACGAGCGATAACCCCATCGACCTCGTCCGTTACCAGGTCGCCAATTGCTATATGGGTCGCTGCGGACTGATCAATTCCGGCGGCGAATCGAAAGGCGAGAGCGATCTTGCGGATGCGGTTAGGACCGCGGTCGTCAACAAACGCGGCGGCGGGACGGGACTGATCTCCGGACGCAAGGCTTTCCAGCGGCCGATGAACGAAGGTATCGAACTTTTGAATGCTATCCAGGACGTCTATCTCTCTAAAGAAATAACGGTGGCGTAGGCTGAGTCCCTTGTCCCAAGTCCCAAATTTGGGATTTGGGATTTGGGACTTGGGACGAGGGATTTGGAGCGGGCCTACTTCTTGGAATAACTTCGATAAACGATCTCGATCCAAAGATCAGTCTTCATAAAACCTGAGCCCCAATTCTTATACTTCTCCGGCAGCCCTGCTTTCTTTATCTCATCCAGCGATTTTCCCTGCTTCATCTGACTCTGCACGATGTTCGATGTTTCGACGAGCGTCTGATGATAGGCCTTTAGATCGTCAACTGTCCCAATCGGCCCATGACCGGGGATCAACTTCGCATCGGCCGGGATCTGTCTGATCAGTGCCGCGACGTTGTTGATCATTCCCTGAACGCTGCCGCCGCTATCGAGATCGACGAACGGGAAAAAGCCGTTGAAGAAATCATCGCCGAGATGCACGACGTTCGCGTTTCTGAAAAATATGACACTGTCGCCGTCGGTGTGGCCGTTAGGATAATGGACCGCGCGAACTTCTTCGCCGTTTATGTGCAGCGTCATGCTCTCCGTGTAAGTCACGATCGGCAACGCGAGCGATTGATACGGAGCGGTCTTTTCCCCAAAGATGACCGGCGGATCGAGCAATCTTTTTCTGACGTTCACGTGCGCCATGATGATCGAGTCTTTTCCGAAGAATTCGTTTCCTCCGGTATGATCGCCGTGCCAATGAGTGTTGAAAACAAACCGCGGCGTAGCGGAACCAAGTTCTTTAAGCGCGGCAGCGAGCTTCGTGCTGATGGCTTTGTAGTCGTCGTCGACGATCAGGATCCCATCCATTCCGATCAAGGCTCCGACATTCCCGCCGCGGCCCTGCAGCATGTAGACGTTTCCACTCACTTTGGTTGTTTTAACCTGAACATCCTGCCGATTTAAAAAATGGCTGTCGTCGCCATGGCCAAGAGTCTGCGCGACGCACATCGCCAGCAATCCGAAAATCGATAAAGTTCTTCGCATTTTTACCCTCACTGTTTTGAAATCAAAAGTATTTGCCTTTTCCGATCTGATAACCGCCATTAAGAAACGGATTTGACACTCGCTCCGTCCCGATCGTCGTCTCAGGCCCGTGCCCGGAATATACCTTAAAGTCATCGCCGAGCGCGACGATCTTATCGTTTATCGAGTCCATCAACTGTTCGTAACTACCGCCGGGTAGATCCGTCCGCCCGATCGAGCCCGCAAATAAACAATCACCGACAAAGACGGCCTTTTCCGTTTCTTCCGCCAGAATGACGTGGCCTCGTGTGTGGCCCGGGCAATGCAAAACTTTGAAACGAAGCTCGCCGACTTCGTATGTTTCGCCATTACTCCAGTTTCGCGAAAGCTTCGGCGGATTTTCGTAGTCAAAACCCAGTGCCGCCATCTGGTGAGGCTGTATCCCCATAAACAGCGGCTGCTGTGGAAGGCCGTAATAGAGGTCCTCATCATCCTTGTGAAGAATTATCTCCGCCTTCGGAAACCTTTTCGAAAGCGCACTCGTCCCGCCGACATGGTCCAAATGGCCGTGCGTCAGGGTGATGGCCTGCAGGTCAAGTTGCCCGGAGTCAATAAAATCAAACAACTCCGACGATTCTTCTCCGGGATCGATACAGATGGCTTTACGGGTTCGCTCGCACACGACGACACGTGTGTTCTGCTGAAAAGGCGTGATCACGAATCGCTGGACGATCATACATCGGTTAGTTTAGCGAGCGAGGGTTCGACATCAAAATCATCCTCGATGCGGTCTCTCAGAATGAAGCGGATCGCGTCGCGATAAGTTTCAGCGTCGGGCCGGCCCGTGAAACAGGGCGTTTCGGTATCGCTCAGGCTAAGGTAGCTGACGAGACAGCTAAGCAGCATCCAGAGCAAAGTCTCCTCGCGGCTTCCGATCGGGTTGTGCTTGATAATAAGCTCCCGATCATCGAATATCCCGCCGGCTATCCGTAGAAATTCTGCCTGATTTATCGTTGCCATTTCGAACATTAGAGCACAAAGATAATCGACGCAAAACTGTACCGAAAACGAGCGACCGTAACGATTGCCTGCGCCAAACCCGTATCGAATAAAGACAAAAGAGAGCGGTTTCGCACACTTTTTAGGCAATATCAACCCAAACTTAATGGCACAATGCTTGCAAATATGGCCGCATCGGAAGGTTTTACTTTGAAAACGCGAAAGGTCAACTGAAGGAACATCGAACGAACAAGGGCAGGTACACAGCTGGCTCTAACGAGCGAGCGCAGGGAATAACAGGGTGATGCAGGTTCAGATGGCTTTTCGTCTTGGGGAATGATCGGTTTGCTTGGCGGAAATCTTCGGGTGTGGGCACGAAGACTTTACCGATCTTCCCCAGAAAGTTTTTGGACAATGTCCAGGTTTGGTCTTTGAAAATCGAAATCGGAATGCCTCAGTTTCTAACTTTATAGGGTGAACATTTTCTACAACTATCTCACAATCCTTCTTTTGAGCTTCTGGTCTCGATTTTCTTAGTAATACCGGGATTTCTCTTAACTGAGGAATCCCGGTTTTCATTTTTCCTCTTCATAGGCGAGGTAGTGCGATCGGTGCATTCCTAATTTTTCATACACTCTCTGAGCCCGTTCGTTATCCCGTTCAACATACAATCTGAAACCGCAGACATTGCCGCGCTCATCAGCGATCGCTTTAACGAATTCATACATTCGGCCGTATACCGACTGTCCACGATATTCCGGCAGTACGTAAACGCTCTGGATCCACCAGAACCATTTGTTTCGCCAATCGCTCCACTCAAAGGTGACGAGTAACCCGGCGACGACAGTGTCACCGTTTTCGGCTATGACGTAGAAACCTTTGTGCTTGTCATCGAAGACCGCGGCGACGCCGGGGCTCAGGACCTGAGCCTCCAATTTCTTGCCCTCGGTCTCGAGCGCCATCGCCTGATTGAATCCGACCAGCGCGTCGGTGTCAGCTTTCTCTGCAAGCCGTATGTTCATGAAAATCGTTCTTGACGGATCGAGATTCGGACTCTAACCTAGAATGTTTTGCCTTCAAGCAAACTCGGAACCTTATGAAACTACGGATACTTTATCACGGCAATTGCTTCGACGGAGTTTCGTCGGCCGCGATATTTACAAAGTTCTATCGCACCAAGATCAACGCTGACGCAGCCGTTTTTTATACCCCCACGATGCACCGGGCGGGCAATGCGTTCGACCGCGATCAGTTCGACGGCGATGAAAACGCGATCGTCGATTTTAAGTACTGCGCCGATGACCGTCTGACGTGGTGGTTCGATCATCACCAGTCCGCTTTCCTATCGGACGAAGATGAAAAGCACTTTCTCGCCGACACGGGCGGGAAAAAGTTTTTGGACACGAGGAGCGCTTCGTGTGCCGAGTTCATCGCCCGTGTCGCCCGCGAACAGTTTGGTTTTGAGGACCAGTCGCTGACCGAGCTGATCGAATGGGCGCACATCATCGACGGTGCGTTTTACGAGTCGCCGGCGCAATGCGTTGAGCTGAGATCGTCGGCGTTAAAGCTGATGCAGGTGATCGAAGGCGAGAAAGACCCGAAGTTCATCGAGAAGATAATCCACTGGCTGACTGAGAAGTCGCTGGACGAGATAGTCGAGAGCGAAGAGATCCAGGCGCGTCTGGTCCCGATACTCGAACAGCACTGGAACACGGTCGCGATGATCAAGGAAAGATCGGTTTACGAGCGCGGAGTCGTGTACTTCGATCTGACCGGAACGGCAATCGAAGGCTATAACAAATTCATTCCCTATTATTTTCATCCGGAAACGACCTATGTCGTGAGCCTTAGTCAGAGCGCGTTCCGGACAAAAATCTCGGTAGGTTCGAACCCATGGGCGCCACGACCGAGAATTCACAACATTGCAGAGATCTGCGAACGCTACGGCGGCGGCGGGCACCCGGTCGTCGGAGCTGTCTCGCTAAAGCCCGACGATCTCGATCTCGGTCGAAAGATCGTGAAAGAGATCATCGAAGAGCTTAGTTTTGAGGATTAGTTCAGAGTGCGCGATTTAGCACGCTTCTTAACGAGCTAAATCCGCACGCTGAGCTCTGATCTACCCCTTAACAAAAATCATCGTCGAAGTATTCGTGCCCCGCGGACTTACGTTCTCGCGGGCCGAGGTCAGCGTCTTGCCATCTTCTGACAGCGTCCACACATCTTTGCTCATAATAGTCACGTCACCCATCGGGCCGCTAAAACTCCGCACAGATGAGAGATTCATTTTGCCGCCATCGAGCGACGCCCTGTACTTGATCGGCATCTTGCCATTCGGGCCGTCGATCTCGACCACCGTCTCTTTTCCGTCTAAGGTGTAAGCGACCGTACCATCACCGCCGCCGAATCCGCGTCCCATTCCGCGACCGCCGCCGGGACCGCCTGCCGGCGCATCCGCCGGCGGCGCCAGCCGCTTCGTCTCGGTCGTGACCTTTAACTCTTTGTCCGTCTGCACCACCGTCAACGTCATCGATTCAACCCGCATACGCTCGTCAAGCTTCGACTTGGCAGTATCCAGCTTCCACATCCCCGAGAAATCCGTCGGCTTCGCCTGTGCATAACCCGCGATCGCAAATGCCGCAAACATCGCCGCTAAAAAGAAAATCTTTTTCATCATGTCTCCTAAAAATAAAAAGTTTCCGCCTGTTTAGACGCATGGAAACACTTTATTGTTTTACTGGAAATGTAAAGATGTGCAACGACGGAGCGGGATCTAACGCTTCTTCTCCTTCGCGATCTTTACGAGCTTTGCGTGAAACTGGGCTGATCTCAAGCAAAGCTCGACAAATTCGCAAAGTTCCGGTGACAAAAAGAGCTCTAGGCCTCGACCGCGGCTTCCCGTTTGTGGAGTTTACTGTGGCTATAGCTGTAGAAAAAGTAGACGACGAAACCAACCAACAGCCACACACCGAACCTGATCCAGTTCGTAATTCCGAGCTCGGTCATCAGATATGTGCAACTCATTACACCGAGTACGGGGATCAACGACAGGCGCTTGATGACACACAACGCTGTCATCAGTACTGAGAATGCGATGAAGACAAAATACGGGATCTTGTGAATGAACGCCGCTTCTTCGGTCGAAGTATAATCAGTGAAAAATGTGCGGACCGAATCGCCGTTC
>JBDTMK010000059.1:0-11921 GCA_039934315.1 Pyrinomonadaceae bacterium
TTAACAAGACGAAACCTGCGGACAACAGCAACACGTCGCAGGTGGCCAGTTCAAACTCTTCTGCGACCCCTTTGCCTGCCGCAACGGTTCAGCCTCAGGCCCCGATGACGGCTTCAACGTCGACCGACTTGACGCCGAACCGGACGATAACGATCAAGACATCGTTATATGAGGTCACTCTGGACTCGAAAGGTGCGGTCGCAACGAGCTGGATCATATTAAAGAACAAGTCCCCGAAAGGCGAGTATCCGGTCTATGCGGATGGCTCGAACGGAGCGGAGAAAAAGCCGCTCCAGTTGATTTCGCCGAGAGCTCTCGAACAGACTCCCCGCGAGGTTCCGTTCCGCTTGGTTACGGGCGACGACAACCTCAACGCGCTTCTTAACGACCGAAATTATCAGATCTCGGTTCCTGAAGAGACCTTGACTCTCGCCGACGGTGACGAGAAACGGATCGAGTTCGTTCTCACCGGAGACGTTGGGCTCGCGGTAAAGAAAACGTTTGTCTTCCGCGGCGACAGTTACGTTGCCGATCTGGCTGTCGATGCAAAGCAGAACGGTCAGCCCGTTCAGAATACGAAACTCGCGATCGGCGCGAGCATCGGTGATCACGCGATCAAACATCACGATCTCTATCACACCGAACCCGAAGCTGTCGCCGCTGTGGACGGCAATATTAATCGTCACCAGGCCGGATACGCGTTCACCTACGACGCAGCCAATCAGGCGTCACTCGTGGATACCGGAACTATCGACTGGGTAGCGATGGGCGATTCGTATTTTGCGATGGCGGCCATACCGTCAGCACCTGTGCAATCGATCGAGTACAAAGCGTCGAAGTATGACGTAGCGATCGATCCCTATTTCCGGACGATCTTTCAGTGGGTAATTCGCAGCCCGGAGACTAAGGAGACTCGTCACCTCGTGACAGCTTATATGCCGGTCGCGACTGATGGATCGGTGACGAAGATCTACACCGGAACGAAAGATTACTTTCTACTGAACGGCTTGAGCGGTTCGCTCACGGACCAGGTCGGCCGCGAAGTATCCATCGTCAATTTGATCAACTTCAGCAATTATTCCTGGATCCGCCCGATCACGTCCAGGTTGGCTGTCCCGATCCTCTACGCTCTGCATTTCTTTAACGGCATCACGGCGAACTACGGCGTCGCGATCATTCTCTTCACGTTCCTTTTCTATTCGCTGTTGTTCCCTCTCCGGTGGTCGCAATCGAAATCTTTCAAGAAGGCGGCGGGTAACGCGCCGAAGATGAAGGCGATCCAGGACCAGATCAAGGATTTGCAAAAGAAAGGAATTCCGGTCGATGACCCGCGGATGCGGGCGCTGCAAATGGAGCAGCTCAAGATGACGAAGGATGCTTTGCCGATCGGCGGGTGCCTTCCGATGCTGCTGCAGTTTCCATTGCTTATCGCGTTTTACACCGCGATCACAGTTTCTTTGGATGCGCGGCAAGCTACCTTCATGTGGCTGCCTGACCTGTCGGCTGCGGACCCCTGGCATCTTCTCGAATTTGGATTCGCCGCTTCGATGGTTCTGGCGATGAAGTTCACGCCGACCGCACCCGCCGTGTCACCCGAGCAGCAGATGCAGCAAAAGATGATGACGTATTTCATGCCCGTCATGATGCTTTGGGTGATGTGGACGGCGCCGGCTGGTTTACTTATTTACTGGTTGTTCGGAAACGTCGTGAGCTTCGGCCAGCAAATGCTTATCAACCGGCTCAACAAGAAAAATGAGCCACCCGCAACGGAAGTTGTCGATACGGTGCCGACGAACGCGAAAAAGATAAAGGGAAAACCGAAGCTCAGCACTTCTTAACCGCTGGTAATATCTGCGGTAGGTTAGTTATGAACGAAACGTGCGAAAGCGCTCAAAAATTTTTGACCGAGGTCGTCGCAGGTATAGGCCTGGATCTTACGGTCTCTTCCCAGTGGACGGAGGAGGGCTGCCTTCTTGATCTCAGCGGAGCAGATTCGCATGTCGCTCTCGCGGAGAACGGCGAGTTGCTGGATGCATTCGAGGTTCTTCTGTTCCAGATAATGGGCCGAGACCTTGAGAGACAACATCGGTTTGTCGTCGACGCCGAAGGTTTTCGTCAGACGCGGAAAGCCGAGCTTCATGCGATGGCTAAATTCGCCGCCGGCCACGTTCGAAAGAATGGCATCCCGTTCACGTTCGGAGTTCTAAATTCCACTGAGCGTCGGATAATTCATGTGTCGTTGCAGCAGGAAGAAGACCTGCTTACGGAATCTGTAGGCGATGGGCGCGAGAGGCGTCTGCAAGTGAAATTAAAATAGACGTCGTAGAAGAGAATTCAAAAAAGAGCGCAGAATGATCTGTGCTCTTTTTTATTCTCTATGGTGAAATGTACCAGTGGACACAATCGTCGCATTAGCTACGCCGGTCGGCCGGAGCGGGATCGGCGTGATCCGGCTTAGCGGCGCTGATTCGCTGAAGATCGCCAGAACTCTCGTTCGCGATCACACTTTCAATCCCGAAGCGAGAGTCGCGACCTTAAGGCAGGTCTATGACGAAACGGAAACGGATGCAATCGATCAATCTCTAATAACTTACTTCCGCGCTCCACATTCGTTTACAGGCGAAGACGTAGTCGAGATCAGTTGTCACGGATCGCCGATCTTGCTGAGGCTTGTGATCGACGAGTGCCTGCGTCTGGGGGCTCGAATGGCGGATGCTGGAGAGTTCAGCCTCCGCAGTTTGGCGAACGGCCGGATGGACCTAACGGAAGCTGAAGCGATCCGCGATCTCATTGACGCCCAAACGACAGCCGCCGCGCGTCAAGCCGCGCGACAATTACGCGGCGAGTTTGCGCACGAGCTTCAGCCTATCAAGGATGATCTGCTCGGAGTCATCGTAGTGTTGGAATCCGCACTTGAGTTCGTCGAAGACGACCTGCCGCAGATTCAACTTGAGAGCATTGCATCGAACCTTGAGAAGTTGGGCTCAGCCGTCGCGAAGATCGCAGGGACATTCCAGGCAGGAAACTTGATACGCGAGGGCATTCGCGTCGCGATCGTCGGCCGTCCCAACGTCGGTAAATCGAGTTTGTTTAACGCGCTTCTTGGCAGCGATCGCGCGATCGTCACCGAGATTCCCGGTACGACCCGAGACCAACTTCACGAGAAATTTACGATCAGTAACATTCCTATTTCGCTGATCGACACGGCCGGCCTGCGCGAGACCACGGACACCGTTGAAAAGATCGGCGTCGAACGATCACGACGAACGATGGCGGATGTTGATCTTGTCATCGCGATGGTGGACGTCTCGGTGCCAGCGACCGAAGAGGATCTTCAGATCCTGGAGAGTGTGGGCCCGACCGAACGCATCGTTGTTCTGAACAAGATCGACATCGCGCCACAGAGGGTTTCGGCTTTCAGAGATGCATTGAAAGAACGTCTTTCTACGCCAACGCCATTCGTAGACTTGTCGGCAAGGACCGGAGCGGGTTTAGATGTGCTGAAGAAGTCGATCGTCGAGCCTTTCTCTCCGGTGGATGTCAACTCCTCCGGGTTTCTCGTCTCAGATGCTCGGCATTACGACTTGTTGGTGCGCTCCCGGGATGAGATATCCAGCTCGATCGAATTACTTCAGAAAAAGGCGAGCGAAGAGATCGTCTTGGTTGGTCTTCACAACGCGTTGAGATATCTCGGCGAAATCACCGGCGAGACAACGACAGAAGATATGCTGAGTCATATTTTCTCGACATTCTGTATCGGAAAGTAGGACTCTCTGCGGGGTTCCCTGCTTTCGATTGGCAAATCTTTTTGACTCTATTACAATCTAAGACTTTCGCGGTTGAGTTATGTTCGACGAGACTTTTGATGTTTTGGTGATCGGCGCGGGCCATGCAGGGTGCGAAGCAGCCTCGGCTGCGGCGCGTCTCGGAGCTGAGACCGCGCTCGTTACTATTAATCTCGACTTGATCGGCCAAATGTCGTGCAATCCCGCAGTAGGGGGAATTGCGAAGGGCCACGTAGTTCGAGAGATCGACGCGCTCGGCGGAATAATGGGTCGCGTGATCGATCGAACCGGGATTCAATTCCGGTTGCTGAATCGCTCTCGAGGCCCGGCCGTCCAATCGCCCCGGGCTCAGGCTGACCGAAGCCTCTACCGTACTGAAATGCGCCGGGTCCTGGAGGCGACCCCAAACCTTCATCTGCGACAAGGAGTTGTTGTTGACTTAATTATTGATAACAAAATGGTTAGTGGTGTTGAGCTACAGGATTCCCGACGAATTGGGGCAAAGGCAGTAGTCATTGCGACGGGTACTTTTCTCAACGGAACGATCCATACGGGACGAAGAACATTCTCCGCCGGCCGTGCTGGTGAACCCGCGTCGATCGAGTTGGCGGAGGCGCTAAAAACTCATGGTTTCCCGGTGGGCCGACTCAAAACTGGGACGCCGCCTCGACTGGATGGAAGAACCATTGACTGGGATGCGTTTGCGCCGCAGGCTCCCGACGACCGGCCGGTTCCATTTTCGTTCGCGACTGAGAAGATCGAACAGCAACAGGTTCAGTGCTTCATCGGCTATACAAGCAATGAAGTACACGATGCGATCCGGGCGAATCTTCATCAGTCACCTTTATATTCGGGAAAGATCAAAGGTGTCGGTCCTCGATATTGTCCGTCTATTGAGGACAAGGTCGTTAAGTTTGCAGATAAAGATAGGCACCAGCTGTTCCTTGAGCCCGAGGGGTTGAATACAAACGAAGTTTACCTAAACGGCTTTTCGACTTCGCTACCTTCGGCTTTGCAGTTGGAGTTGCTTCGGATGATACCGGGTTTCGACGAGGTTCAGATCGTAAGGCCGGGTTATGCGATCGAATATGACTTCGTCGATCCTCGCGAGCTGCAACCAACGATGGAAAGCACACGAATTAAGGGCCTTTACCTCGCCGGGCAGATCAACGGGACGACGGGTTACGAGGAGGCCGCCTGCCAGGGCCTGATGGCGGGTATCAATGCAGCTTTTTCTGTTCAGGCCCGTAAACCCTTTGTTTTGAACCGCCGCGAGGCATATATCGGTGTGCTCGTAGACGATCTGATTCGACACGGCGTTGATGAACCATACCGGCTATTCACGTCCCGGGCTGAGGCTCGATTGACGCTTCGGCACGACAACGCGGATCATCGGTTGAGTCCACACGGGAGGGAGATTGGCCTTTTGGCGGATGCCGATTGGAATAGGTTTAATTCAAGGCGCGATCGAATCGCGAACCTTCGAAATCTTCTCGATCACACCCGCTTCAAAAGATCGTCGGTTGAATACGCAAGCCTTACGCGTATTCTCGCTGCCGATCTGGGCGACTCCGTTACTCTGTCGCAGTTGGCGATGCGGCCGGGCGTGGATAAAGAACTGATCTCGACGCTTTTGCCTGCCGAAATTCGAACGGAAATGAGAGCGTCGGACCTCGAGACAGCTTTGGCCGATTCGCTTTATAGTGGTTACATCGAAAAGCAGAACGTCGCAGATCAGCGAACTAATCATCATGACAACCTGCGTGTGCCGGTAGATTTTCAGTTTCGCGGCGTAAGCGGCCTCTCCAACGAGATGGTCGAACGGCTGGAACGAGCTCAGCCTCACAATTTTGCGCAAGTTAGAAAGATCTCCGGACTCACACCGGCTGCTCTTTCGACCGTTCTTGTTCATTTGACAGCCCAGAACTCAAATATCAATTAACAATCGGTGAATGTGGAACGTTCCACACTGCTGGCACCACAGGCTTCGGTTTTTTGCTCCCTGTGTTTGTGCTACTTTAATCTTTCTTTCACGAATAACATGGGCAAAATAATTGCCATTGCAAATCAGAAGGGGGGCGTGGGAAAAACCACTACGGCCATCAATATTTCGGCGAGCCTGGCCCTTTCCGGTAAGAAAGTCCTTCTCATTGACGCCGACCCTCAGGGAAATGCAACGTCAGGGTCAGGGATCGCGCGGTCGGCAAGTCGAAAGTCACTTTATGAAACGATGACTTCCGGTGACTCCGTGAGGGACGTCGTTGTACCGACAGAGATCGAGAGTTTCTGGGTTGTGCCCTCTAATAAGAACCTAGCCGGAGTCGAGATTGAATTCGCAGACGCCGAAAATAAGGCGGGCATACTCAAAAAACTACTTGATCCGGTCAGAGAGTACTTCCATTTCATTATCATAGATTGCCCACCCAGCCTCGGTATTCTTACGCTTAATGGGCTTACGGCCGCGGATTCGCTTTTGGTTCCGATCCAATGTGAGTATTTTGCGCTCGAAGGCGTCACCGAACTTTTTGAAACGTTGGCGAGACTCAAACGTGCGCTCAATCCAAATTTATCGATCGAAGGGTTGCTCCTAACGATGTACGACGAACGGACGAACCTTTCGGCGGCGGTCGCAAAAGATCTCCGCGACTTTTACGGCCCAAAGGTGTTCAAGACAGTTATTCCTAGAAATGTTCGGCTTGCTGAAGCACCGAGCTTTGGCAAACCAGTAGTACTTTACGATCCCAAGTCGCGAGGAGCGGTGAGCTATTCGGAGCTCGCAAAGGAGATACTAAGTAATGGCTAGACAAGCTTTAGGACGAGGCTTGAGCGCCCTGTTGGGCGACGACGGCCCGCAATCAACGAAATCGGAAACGATCGTGAACGAGCTAGATATCGATCTTATCCAACCAAACCCCGAACAGCCACGCACGCGCTTTACGGAGTCAGCCCTTGACGAGCTTGCACAATCAATTTCTGCAAATGGAGTCGTGCAGCCGATCGTCGTTAGGCGAAAAGGGGACAAGTACGAGATCGTTGCAGGCGAACGGCGTTGGCGGGCTGCTCAGCGTGCAGGACTGCGAAAAATCCCGGCGGCGGTCAAGGATGTCTCCGACGATAAACTTCTAGAACTGGCTCTCATTGAGAACATCCAGCGGCAGGAGCTCAATCCAATAGAAGAAGCCGGAGCCTACCGCAAACTCATTGATAAGATGGGATTTACGCAAGAGGCTCTAGCGGCGAGCGTAGGCAAGGACCGCACATTGATTGCCACGTCTCTACGACTTTTGAAACTGCCTGCCGATATCCAAACACTAGTTGAAGAAGGAAAACTTTCGGCAGGCCACGGCCGGGCGCTTCTGTTGACCGATGACATAATCTTACAGCGACGCGTCGCCCGGTCGGTGATTGAAAAGTCTCTTTCCGTCCGCGAGACCGAGCGTGCAGTAAAAAACTCCGGAGCCCATCGAATCAAAAGTATTGTTCAGAGGAGTGTTTCTTCCAAGGATCCAAACTTGGTTGCTGCGGAGACGAAGCTTCGAAGAAGACTCGGAACTAACGTAAGCATTATCGAGAATGGTAAAAGGCCCGGAGGCCGTCTCGAGATCGAGTATTACAATCAAGATGATCTTGACCGTATCTATCAGACGATACTTGAATAGGAGGTAGAGTGAAGCGACTTACTGAAAAGGTTTCCGGCGCGGGTTGAGTGGCGAAACTCGCACCCAGCGACCTCGCTCAAGTTTTGAGCAGGTTACCCGCACAAACTAATGAAAATGTGATTGTCGGTTTCGATACGGCCGACGACGCAGGGGTTTTTCGCCTTTCGGACGACGTCGCGCTCGTACAGACCGTCGACTTTTTCACGCCTGTCTCGGATGATCCATTCGTGTACGGACAAGTTGCTGCAGTTAACTCGCTGAATGATGTATATGCAATGGGCGGAGAACCAATAAGTGCTTTGTCTATTGTATGTTACCCTCAGAACGGGGACTGGGACATCCTAGCGGAAATACTTGCGGGCGGACAAAGCGCGATGAACGCGGAGAATGTAGTAGTGATCGGCGGGCACTCGGTCGATGACCAGGAGATGAAATTCGGCTACGCCGTAACCGGCGTGATAAACCCTGGCCGCGTGATCACGAACGCCGCGGCAAAACCGGGGGACGAACTAATTCTGACAAAGCCGATCGGAACCGGAGCCATCAATACCGCCGTAAAGAATGGAATAGCGAGTGCGGAAACTATCGCGGCTGTTACGCGGGCGATGACTACTTCCGCAGCTGGCGCATCCAAAATAATGCAGGAACTGGGTGCAAACGCGTGTACGGACATAACAGGTTTTGGCCTACTCGGCCACGCTTACGAAATGGCCAAAGGAAGTAACGTTACTTTCGAGTTAGAGTCCTCAGCAATTCCATTGTTACCCGACGTTCTGGAGTTGATCGCGCAGGGAATGCTGACACGCGGCGACAAGAACAATAGGGAATACGTCGGCGATGCGGTACGTTTAGATAACAGTGTTTCCGGAGAGATGCAGAGCGCACTATACGATCCACAGACGGCGGGCGGCCTCTTAATAAGTCTTCCTGCGACAAAAAGTGCTGAATATTTGGAAAGGGTCGAGGGCGCGAAAGTTATTGGTCGAGTGACTGAAAGGCGCGATTACCTGATCGAGGTCGTCTAAATCAAAGTGTTTTTATTTATCTTCGAATCTATCGGAACCTCAGAGTTGATCCTCATCGGAATCATCGCGCTAATTTTCCTGGGACCACGAAAACTTCCGCAGATAGCAAAAACCATCGGCAAAACGATGGCGGATTTTCGTAACACAACCAACGAATTTAAGTCGACCTGGGAGCGTGAGGTAAATTTCGAAGAGGAAACGGAAGCATTTAGGTCCGGCGATTTTCCCGCGACGTCACCCGAACCAGTTCCACGTTCGATACCGGTGGCTGGCGCTAATTCGGACTCGCTGGCGGTCCCCACTATTACTCCTGTTCAACCCGATATGTTCACCAACCCTCCAGGTTTTCCGGAAGAAACTCGCGAACCTCTCGTAGATAAACCGGTCGATGCCTCCGACAAGAAATCCTGGTTATAGGGCCACTCCTATCCTTAAGTAATGCACGAGTTGGAAAACAGCGAACTGGAACACCGCGGTGGGCAGATGTCATTCCTCGACCACCTTGATGAGCTTCGCAAGCGCCTCGTCAACTCGGTAGTCATTGTAGTTGTCGCGTTTTTTTTCTGCTGGTTCGTCTCAGATAAAATTTATAGCTTTCTAGAAGTTCCGATTCGCCAGGCACTTTCGGAGGCCGAACGTGTCGAGCTTCCGGTCAAAGGGATGACCGGCGACGAGAAGATCCTGCCGCTTTCGAGTTTGAAGGAAGGCGATCAAGGCCGTTTTGTTTTTGATCGGGCGACGAAATTGGGCTCAAGTGTCGTTCAACCGGGGACATCGGTTCAAGCAACTGTGTCGAGTGATTCGGAAGGGCTTGTCGGACTATTTACGACGGAGCGGATATACACCATTAATGCGGTGATTCCGGCCGGCGTTAGGCTGCCGGTCGATCTGGCTCCGGGAGCTAAGCAGGAAGCAGCCGCGGAAGAACGGCTTATTGTTACAACCGCGCCTGAGGCTTTTACGCTTTACGTGACCGTCTCGCTTTATGCCGCAATCGCCCTCTCTGTACCTCTTTTGCTATTGCAGGTTTGGGGTTTTATTTCCCCCGCGCTCTACAAACATGAGCGAGCGTATGTCACGCCGTTTGTTCTTTTGTCGTCCGTCTCTTTTGTTCTTGGAGCCGCGTTCGCCTATTACATATTGTTCCCACCAGCAGTAAAGTATCTGCTCGGCCTCGGCGAAAATTTTCGCTTATTGCTCAAGGCGACGGACTATTTCGATTTCATAACGCTGATCATGCTCGCGATGGGATTGATCTTCCAGATGCCGGCGATCACTTACGTACTCGCGCGAATTGGGCTTATTTCGGCGGGAATGCTGGTCCGCAGTTGGAAGGTCGCGATCATCGTCATATTGATTGTGGCGGCTGTCGTGTCGCCGACCGGTGACATTCCGAACATGATGCTCTTTGCCGCGCCGATGATGGTCCTTTACGTCGTTTCGGTCTTTATTGCCTGGTTTTTTGGAAAGAAGCGACAGGTTGAGGCACCGGAGTAAGGGCTTCGTGCAACCTGACCCGTCACGGACCGCATCTTGAACAATTAAGGATATCTGTCTAAAATCTTTAAGGTTCAATTCTAGTAACAGTTTCCGTCATGCGGCCGCGGCCTTGAAAGTTAAGGAGTTTTATAACTATGTCATCAGTAAAATTCGCGCGAAATTTTGCACTGACACTTTTAGCATTTGTTTTGGGAGCGTTTTCCGGAATCGCTCAGCCTCCTAACAAGGAGAAAAAAGGCAAGCCGAGCGACGATCCGACGACCAACGCCCGAGCGGTTAAACCTGAGTTGAAAGATGCTTACAAGCGATGGCTCAGTACGGACGTCGATTACATCATCACGAAGGATGAGAAGCGGGCTTTTCAAGCGCTTGCCACTGACGAGGAACGCGAAAATTTCATTGAGAATTTCTGGCGCCGCCGCGACCCGAATCCGGATACTGAAGAGAACGAATACCGCGAGCAATATTACGAACGGATCGCCTACGCAAATGAACATTTTTCGTCGGGCATTCCTGGATGGAAAACTGACCGCGGCCGGATCTACATCGCTTGGGGAAAACCGGATTCCATCGAAACCCATCCGACGGGCGGTGCATATGATCGCCCGAGCTATGAAGGCGGCGGTTCTACAACGACCTATCCTTTTGAAATCTGGTGGTATCGGCATCTCGATAACGTCGGCGACGGATTAGAAATTGAATTTGTCGACCCGACGAGCACAGGCGAATATCGTCTCGCTCGTGACGCCCACGAGAAGGATGCGCTGAGAATGGTTCCCGGAGCCGGCCTCACGACCGCAGAACAACTAGGGCTCTCGGACAAAGGCGATCGCATCAACGGGCAAAATCAGAATGGGTTTCAGCGCGAACAAGATACTCCGTTCCGCAGGATGGAGATAATCGCAAATCTTCAGCGTCCGCCGCAAGTTCGCTTTAGCGACCTCGCCGGAGTAGCAGGCGGTGACTCGGGTATCCTCGACAACAACCCCTTGGAATTTGAGCTCCGTATCGATTTCTTCCGTCAGTCTGACAGTCAGGTAATCGCAACGTTTACGGTCCAGACAGATAATAAGGAGCTTACTTTCAAAGACGTCGGCGGCTTATCTCAGGCTAAGCTCAATATTTTCGGCCGCGTTACCGCGGTCTCGGGTAAGCGATCGGGTATCTTCGAAGACTCGGTAACAACCAACGCGACGTCGGTCGAGCTCGCGGATCTTAGGGATAAAAAGTCCGTCTATCAAAAAGCAATTGCGCTAACGCCCGGCACCTATAAAGTCGATGTCGTTGTTCGCGATGTGGACACTGGTAATCGGGGCCTGGTGAACATGGGCTTCACCGTTCCGAGATACGATGAGAAGAAGCTGTCGACCTCATCCATGATCCTCGCGTCGAAACTCCGCAGCACGACTGAGGCTGACATTGGCGGCCAGTTTGTAATCGGAAACGCTAAGGTCATCCCCAATCTTTCGGGGACATACAAGAAAGGCCAGGACGTCGGTGTTTATTTGCAGGTCTACAATGCCGGCATCGATCAAACGACGCTTCGACCCGCCGTCGATGTCGAGTACATCCTGACAAAAGGCGGAAAGGAAGTACTTCGTCAGGTAGAAGACTGGAGCGGGCTAAGCGATTCGGGACAGCGGCTGACGTTGGCGCGATTGCTGCCTACAGACGCGATGCCTCTTGGCGATTACGAGCTCAATGTCCAGATCAAAGATCGCGTCAGCGGTCAGATCCTTAAGGACGATAAGCTAAAAGGTAAATTCACGCTCACTCAGTAACGACGGACTTAGCTTCGTAATTCGGGCCGGCGCTTTTAGAAAATCGCGTCGGCCTCGTCATTTATGAGCCGCCTGGAAACCGATCGACTTCTCTTCGAACTCTATACGGAACGCGACAAGGCCGACTTCATCGAGCTGCTTACCGACCCGACTGTCATGCGCTTTGTCGAC
>JBDTMK010000060.1:0-11750 GCA_039934315.1 Pyrinomonadaceae bacterium
CACCGTTCACCACTCACCGTTCACCGTTTCATTAGTACTTCATCAATTCCTTCACCGCGTTCTCAACGTCTTCCGACTGCGGCAAAATGAAATCTTCGAGCTGAGGAGCGTAGCCGACGAATGTGTCGGTCGCGCCGACGCGGCGGACCGGGGCGTCGAGGTATTCGAAAAGCTCGTCGCCAATGCGTGCTGCGATCTCGGCACCGTAGCCATATGAGATCGGATCTTCGTGGGCAAAGATGACGCGCGAAGTTTTCTTCACCGATTCGGCGATCGCTTCCCAGTCGTACGGTACGAGCGTGCGCAGATCGATGATCTCAACTGAAACGCCTTGCTGCTCGAGACGTTTTGCAGCTTGGTTCGAACGCTCTACCAGCGCACCGTACGTGATGATGGACACGTCATTTCCTTCACGCACCTTTTTCGCTTTCCCGAACGGGATTAGAAAATCTTTCGACGGGTACTGGGATTTGTTGTAGATCTGGCGGTAGAGATGTTTGTGTTCGAGGAAGAGGACCGGGTCGTCGCATCTGATCGCCGTACGGAGCAAGCCGTTTGCATCGAGCGCCGTCGACGGGTACGCGATCATCAATCCCGGCGTATGCGAAAATAGCGTCGTGCCCGACTGCGAGTGATACACCGCACCGCCTTTTAAATAACCGCCTACCGGAACTCGAAGCACCATCGGACATTTCGTGTCGCCATCCGAACGCCACCTGGTTACCGCTACTTCGTTGCGGATCTGCATCATCGCCGGAAAAATATAATCGAAGAACTGGATCTCGACGACTGGCTTCAGATTTCGCAGCGCCATTCCGACCGCGCGCCCGACAATGTTAGCTTCCGCCAAAGGCGAATTAAAAACGCGAGCTCCGCCAAACTTTCGCTGCAGGTTCGCGGTCACCTTGAACACGCCGCCCTTGCCCTTCACCGTTTCCAAGTATTCTTCGCGCGAGCAATCCGCGACGTCTTCACCGAATATGACGATACGCGGATCGCGTTCCATCTCTTCGTGCATGCATCGATTGATGAGATCGACCATCGTACCTGCGTTGCCCGAAAGCTCGGCTCCGTCTTCGTTATCGAAAAGCTGCCGGTCGGTCGGATCGATGTCGGGCGAGAAAACATTTCTCAGAGCCGTTTCAGGCGCCGGCTGCGGTGTTTCGATCGCGATGTCTGCCGCCTTGCTTACTTCTGCGTCGACCTCTTTACGCAACGCTTCGAGCTGCTCTGAAGACGCAATGCCTTGGGTCATCAAAAACTCAGCATAGGTTTTGATCGGATCGATGGCGGCATCCGCCTGCAGTTCCTCGTCCGGGCGATACGATTTTTCATCATCCGACAACGAGTGCGAGTACGGACGGATCACTTTCCCATGAACGAATGCGGGGCCTTTTCGAGCACGGCAATAATCTACCGCACGCTTGAAAGTCTCGTAGCTCTCGAGCGGATCGGTGCCGTCGCATTTCTGGATGTACAGATCGGGAAATCCCGCAACAAGTTTCGAGATGTCGCCGCCTGCGGTTCCGACCTCGACCGGAACGGAGATCGCGTAGCCGTTGTCCTCGACGCAGAAGATAACGGGCAGCTTCAGGTTGCTCGCGGTGTTGAGAGCTTCCCACCACTCGCCTTCGCTCGTCGTGCCGTCGCCGACCGACATGTACACGACCTCGTCGCCCTTGAAATCCGTGATCTTATCCTGCAGTTCTTTCACGAGCGACGCGCGATACGACGCTTCCGCAGCCCCGACCGCATGCAGTGCCTGAGTGCCCGTACATGAGGATTGCGATGGCACGTGCAGATCTTTGTGACCCCAGTGCGAAGGCATCTGGCGGCCGTGTGAATTCGGATCGACTTCCGCTCCGACCGCCGAGTAAAGCATTTCTTGCGCGGTCATTCCGAGCCCCAGCATCAGCGCGCGGTCGCGATAGTACGGAAAGAACCAATCGTATGCCGGCTTCATCGCGAGAGCCGCACCGACGAGCATCGCTTCGTGGCCGGCGCCGGAGATCTGAAAGAAGATCTTATTCTGTCCCTTGAGCTGGATCTCTTTGTCGTCGACGCGCCGCGACATGTACATCGTCCGGTATAGACCAATCAGCGTCTTATCGTCGAGGCCGCGACGTTTATCTATGCCGGCGGCGGGGGATTTAGTATCGTCCGAAGGTTTCTCGGCCGCCGCGCCTTTTGCCGTCTGCTGGCTCTTCTGGTCCTCAACGTAGCCGTCGGCCTCGGTCGTTTTAGCCTCTTCGGCGACGACGATCTGGCCGTTTGTCTTTCCGCTCTTTTTCCCGGTCTTTTCTGCTGCTGTAGCCATTTGGATGAGTCCTTACGATCAGTGATCCGTGCTCTGGGGCAAGGTATAAAGATAGCAAATACCGTGTATGCGGGCAATTTTCGTAGCTTGATGAATCTCGTCCGGTTTTCCTTTGCGTCTCTGCGGCTTTGCGGGAAATCGCTTGGTTTACGGGTCGTCTACGCGATTAAATCCCGGGTTTGCTATTTTCGGTGTTCCCGCAAAAACGCAAAGACGCAAAGAGAGCCGGGAGTGCACGGGACGAAAAGAAAATTAGACAACCATATTCGGATAGAATGCCTGTCTGCAAACCTCTAAACTCGGTTACATGATGAGCGAGCAAACAGATTGGCGATGGCTGGCGGTCAGATCGAGAAATCCGGAATTTGATGGCGCTTTTTACTTCGGCGTTCAGACCACAGGGATCTTTTGCCGGCCGTCGTGTTCGTCACGGAGCCCAAAGCTCCAGAACGTGAGTTTCTTTGCTACCGCGGTCGAGGCCGAACAAGCCGGTTTTCGACCATGTCTGCGGTGCACGCCTACACAAAACTACTTTCCGGGTCCGGCCGCGACACTTGTCACGCGTGCGTTTGAAATTCTGCGATCGGACGAAGGGGAAATCCCCACGATCGATGATCTAGCCCGGCGGCTTGAAGTGAGCGGCGGGCATTTACAAAAAACTTTCAAAGCGATTCTGGGGCTCTCCCCGAAAGAGGTTACCGACATGATGCGAATTGAAAATTTTAAAGAGAATGTGAAAGGGAGTGATGTTACAACGTCGCTCTACAACAGCGGATTTGGATCGAGCCGTTCGCTCTACGAGAAGGCCGGCGAAACGCTCGGCATGACGCCGGCGATATACAAGAAGGGTGGAAAGGGAATGAAGATAAATTATACGATCGCGGATTCTCCGCTCGGCAAGCTGCTCATCGCGGCGACCGATCGTGGGATATGTGCGGTTAGTTTCGGCGACGACGACGAATCACTTCGGCGCGAATTGTCGGACGAGTTCTTTGCGGCCGAGATCGAGGACGATGGCTCCCGTTTACAAGACGCGGTGCAGGCGATCGTTAAGAGCCTCAGCGGAGAGAAGACGATCCTGACATTGCCCCTCGATCTTCATGCGACCGCATTTCAGATGCGCGTCTGGGCCGAGCTGCGGAAGATTCCTTATGGTGAAACGCGTTCTTACGCGCAGGTTGCCGAAGCGGTTGGTAATTCGAAAGCCGTACGCGCGGTGGCTCGTGCTTGTGCGACGAACCCTATCGCGTTAGTCAATCCATGTCATCGCGTGATCGGCTCCGATGGAAAGTTGAGCGGATACCGATGGGGAATTGAGCGGAAGAAAGCGTTGTTAGATAAGGAGAGGGATAATCTACAGGCACCAAATGTGGGGGAGTAATTTAGCCAGGGCCAACGGCCGTGGAAAGGGCACCGGCAAATATCGGAGCCGCAGAGCGGCGGGGTAAAACAAATCGTTTACTCCACCGCGTTGCGGCTCAATTATTTCTCTCGACTTCCAGGGGCCGCTCGCCCGCGCTAGATTACTCCGGACCTTCGGTGCTTCGCCGATACATCACTATTGCCCCTTCAACACCCAGCCGTTTGGATCGATGATCGGCCTGGTACCGCTAAAGGGAATACTCGCATGGCCCTCCTTCATCTCTACCCGCTGCGTCTTTCCGGCAACAACAACATCCACAGGCATTGGGAAGGGCATGTTGTTCGGCGTATCCCAACGGAGGCGCAGCGTGTTTCCGGGTAATATCTCAGTTATAAGGTGCGGCAGGTGGGGCTGTCTCAGATACAACTCAAAGAACCAATTCAGATCCATCTTCGATTCCTGTTCGGCGATCGTTAGAAAATCATCTGTGTTCACGAGACGTTCCTGGCGACCGTCGGTCCACTTCTCCATTTCTTTCGTCGGATAAGCCATTCGGCGCAGACTGCGGAAGAACGCGTCGTCTCCGATCAAATATCGAAGCGCATGCAGAGTCAGCGCGCCTTTGCCGTAAATGTCGCCATCGGAATTCAGATAGTCCGGCTCCGACATATAAACCTGATACGCGATCTTCGGTTCACGCGGAGCGACAGCCTGTCTATTTCGGAGACCCTTCACGCGTTTTTTCATGGACTCGAAGTACGCTTCTTTTCCGTGGAGATGTTCTTGATAAAGGCTGTCCATGAAGCTCTGAAATCCTTCGTGGATCCAGAAGTCCCGCCAGTCGCTGGCCGTCACCAAATTCGCCCACCACTCGTGACCAAACTCATGAAGTAGAAGCGAGTCCGTACCGTCTGCGTCGTGTTTGAATTTGTTGCCGTAAGCGATATCGGTCGAGTGCTCCATCCCGAGATGCGGCGTTTCTACGATGCCGACCTTCTGCGACCGAAACGGATATGGTCCGAGGTATTTTTCGTAATAGGCGAGATATTTTTTCTGCTCGGCGATCAGACCCGCAGCCTTATCGGCATCTTCCGGAAGGACATAAAAAAAGATCGGCATCATTTCCCCGCCGACCGATTTGTATTTGTCCTGGACAATCTTGTACGGAGCGGCGTTGAAGACGATCGAGTAGTTCGCGATCGGGTTCGTCATACGCCAGTTGTAGGTCGTCGTGCCGTTGCCATTCTTTTTCGCACCCTCAAATTTTCCCGGCCCCGTCGCGATCAACGGATCAGGAACAGTGATGTGCATCGCCGCTGTCGCCGGTTTGTCGGACGGATGATCTTTGCAGGGGAACATGAGGTCGGCGCCGTCATTCTGTAACGCAACCGAAATCCAGTCGGCCCCGCTCGGAGTTTTCTCCCACATAAACCCGCCGATCCAGGGCGGCTTTGGCGCAACGCGGGGCACGCCCGAATACTTGATCACTGTTTTGATCTCATCGCCGACCTGCTTCGTCATCGGAAACCAGATCCATATCGTCCCGTCTTTACTTTCGTGCTTCAGTGCGCGCGTACCGTCTGTGATGCTTTCGACAGTGTACGGAGTGTCGAGGTCGAGCATGATGACGTTCGTCGGGATGACCGTTCTCGCGATCATCGTGGTAACGCCGGTAATGCGCTTGTCCTTGGGAAACACATTTAGGGCGACGTCGTACGACTGCACGTCGAAGACGGCCTGTTCAAATTTCAGCGGGCCGCCGGTGTTCGTCGGCCGTACGCCGAGCTCACGCTGTGCAAAAGTAGGCACGCAAAGAAGGAAGAGAAGCGAAAGAAGTTGCGCAAAACGTTTCATATTGAATTCAGTGTTTACAGGAATAGATACTGGACATATTATCACGCGAAAGGGGTCGGGCTTTCCAGCTTAGGCAAAAGGAGCGGGGGCAAGCCCGCCTTCCGAACCTGCGAATTTGGTTACAGGCGCAGATTGCGCTTAAGACTTTTGGTTGAATTCAACTCACAATTACATTCGCAGATCCGGAAGGCGGCTTCGCCCCCGCTCGCCGGCCGCTGAATTGGGCTTTACACGATCGACCCACTGTCCGAAAATAGTTGGCACATGTTAAGAAGTGTTTTGCTTGTCCCTGTTATTGTGCTCTCGCTGTCATCTCTGATGGGAGCCCAGCAGCCCTTACCACCGAAAGCTAACGCACGTCCGACGCCTGGTCCTGCGGCCCCAGCAAAAGAGCCGTTCGACAAGGCCGATGTGAAAACGATGGCGGCCCAGTGCGTGTCGCTCGACACAGACGCTGGCATGATCGAGCTCGAGTTATATCCGGAACATGCGCCGGAGTCTGTGCGAAATTTTCTCAACCTGGCCGCGACTGGTTTGTTCGACGGTACTAGTTTCAGCCGCGTAGTTCCCGGCTTTGTAATTCAGGGCGGAAACATGTGGTCGCACGAAGGCGGCAAGGTTTCGCGGGCGATCGGAGAACGGGCGCGGCGGACGGTCCCGGATGAGCCGAACAAGATCATTCACGAACGGGGAATCGTTTCGATGGCGCGGCCGGACGAACCAAATCAAGCGACGACGGACTTTTTTATTCTAGTTTCTGCCGCGCCCTCTCTTGATGGAAAGTTCGCGGCGTTCGGTCGTGTAACAAAAGGAATGGATGTCGTCGACGCGATCGATAAAGCACACGTAACTGAAGAGAAGCCTGAAAAGCCGGTGAGAGTAAGAAAGGCAAGTGTTGCAGCGTGCAGTCCAAATAACGTCAGCTCGGGGTTTTAAACGCAGAGACCGCGGAGCACGCGAATGCTGAAACGTTTTCTTTCCCGCGTGCTCCGCGATCTCCGCAAGTAGAAACAACCTACTCCCCGAAATCCAAATCTAGCGTCATCTTATATTCATTCGCCATTGATGGATGACCGTGGGCCATCGAAACATCGATCCCGCGTTTGTAAATCTCCATCGCCTTTTCACGATCGCCTGAGAGAGAGTACGCATTCGCCAACGTACCGTACGCGTTCCCTTCATCATCCGCTTTCGAAATATAGTCCTCGAGAACTCTGATCACGTCGGCGTGCTGCCCGAGCTTTTCGTACTCCTTGGCGAGCCCAAACATCACGATCGTGTTCGACGGATCGTCGGCGATCATCTGTTCAAATACTGC
The DNA here is from genome assembly GCA_039934315.1 of Pyrinomonadaceae bacterium. GTDB lineage: Bacteria > Acidobacteriota > Blastocatellia > Pyrinomonadales > Pyrinomonadaceae > OLB17. Next base: position 6,853 of record JBDTMK010000060.1, read on the forward strand.
GATTCGATCCATCGCTTTATTTGGCGAAGTAGCCGACCGTTTCTCCGAATTTGTGTACGGCGGCCGGGGCAGCAGACGCGGCCAGCGGCGGATCGCCGAGGATTTGCTTGAGGGTCCGCTGGTAGATCGCCCGATTCAGATCGCCGTCGGAATTGATCACCACACCTTTAAGCGAAATGCCCGCGAACAAACCTTTGCTTCGCGAATAGGTGAGAATCTCGGCGTCGAGCGTGGCGTTTGTCGAGGCGGCCGCAGTGCGTCCGATCGGCCCCGCAGCAACACTGCCTTCACCGCCGAGCTCGAACTTGTCCGCGACAATGTTCTTCATTCCCTTGTCATTCATGACCAGCATCACATAATCGGTCTTCGATCCGCCGATCTGAAAACCGATGCTGCCGCCGGCCATATTCAAAAATGCGGGGGCGCTCCAACCGCGTCCGATGCGCCGCACCGCGATGCCTTTACCGCCCTGACCGCCGATGATGAACGCTCCCTTTAGCACCCCCGGAAAAACGATCACTGCTTTTGCTTTTGCGAGAAGATCGCGTGGGATCGATTTGTCCTTTATCGCCATGATCTCGCCCATCGTTTTCGCGGCGCGATCCGAACGCTTGACGGCGTCCTGCAGATCTTTTCCCGTTTGCTTTTGTGCTGACGCGGCTGTTGAAAAAAGGAAGAGCAATGCGAATGAGGCAACGGCCGTGATAATTCTTGATTTCATTTTGTGACTCCAATAAGACATCTTTTCTGATCAAATCTTTATTGTCTTTGTGATTTAGTTTCTTATTGCTTGGTGTGGTTTCGTTTTTCCAGATCCAAAGAAACTGGAACACAAAACCACACGAAGCAATACGAAAAGAGATCAAAGACGCAGGGCTAGTATAACAGCGGAACTCAGAAGAGTGATTGCTGTGCGGGCGTGGTGTTGACAGGTTCGGGTTCGGTCGGCGCGATCTGATCGCGAAGGCCGAGACGCCGGGCGTGGAAATCAAAAATTTTTTTGGTGACTTCCCATTGCTCGGTCCGTCCATGATCGCGCTCCTTGTATGTGCCGTGCTGGAGCTTTCCGCCGCGCTCACGCTTCATCGTGTTGATGATCTTTTGGACCGTAGTCGGTGAGAGCCGCTCGTGCATTTTCGACACGAAATATTCCTCGATCGAATCGCTGTCGAGATGCAGCATCGACATGAACGCATGAGATGCGCCCGCCTCTTTCGCACGCTCGAGCAGTTTTGGAATATCGGATTCGTTGTAGCCTGGAATAACAGGCGCAACACCGATCCCGACAGAGATCCCGGCGTTGGCGATCGTTTCCATTGCCCGAAAACGCGCTTCCGGAACCGGCGTGTATGGCTCGAACGGATTTGATTTTTCTTTCGTCAGGAAGGGAAGTGAAAAACAAACGAACGCGTTCAGCTTTTTTAGCACGTCGATGTCGCGAGTAACGAGCGGAGATTTTGTTATCACACCTACCGGTACGCCGAACTCTGCGCACACCTCGAGACATTTTCGCGTCAGCTCGTAACTTGCCTCGAGTGGAAGGTACGGATCGGTCGCGAATGAAAAATCGATATGCGGCATCTTATTGCGCGTCTTCTTCAACTCCTGTCGAAGCACCGCCGGTGCGTTTGGTTTGACGACGATCTTCGTCTCGAAATCCGTTCCGGCACCGTAACCGAGAAATTCATGATAGCGGCGAGCAAAGCAATACGTGCATCCGTGGACGCATCCGCGATAACAGTTCACGGTGTACCGCCATCCGCCTTCCCAATCCGACGCGAAGGCTTTCGTGATCATTTTTTTTGTCGCCGTTTCCTCGAAGATCTCGAGTTTCGTTGGAGGCGGTTCGCCGATGAACTCAGCCGAATATTTGTCGAAAGGATTCGGCGGATTCTTGACGTATCGCATAGATGAAACGATAGCCTATGTGCGGGCCGGTAGCAAGGGACGGGAGACCGGAGACCGGAAACTCTATCGAATCCTTTCTGCTGTCTCCTGTCTCCTGTCTTCTTCAGAGTTCTTTCTGCATCAGCAGATCTGTCTGCGCATCTTTCCCGAGCTGAAACACGTGACTCCCCACAGCTCGAAATCCGTTCTTCTCGTAAAACCTTTGCGCTCGTGGGTTGTACTCCCACACTCCGAGCCACATTACATCTCGTGCTTCAGCTCGAGCTCGTTCGAAGCACGCGTCCATTAGACTTTGGCCGACGCCCTGCCCGAGATGCTTTTGGTGGGCATAAAGTCGCGCAAGCTCGACTGGGTTTTCAGCGGTCACTCCCGGTTCGATGTAATCGAGTACGATCTTTGCGTACCCGGCCGCTTCGTCATCGATCCCTGCGATCAAAAAAATGTTCTTCTCGGCCGCAAGCTCCGCCGCGATTTGTTCCTCGTTGAATGCCTGACGTATGTAGTGATTCAGATCGTCGGGCGCGTTTTTCGGGTGATGGGCGAAGGCGTCCCAGAATGTCGTATAGGCAAGATCGGTAAGGAGCTTGGCATCCTCGACTGTGGCTTGACGGATGAGAATCTCAGACATAGGAGAACCTAAAATTCGGCTCTGTCTCCGATTCTGTCGCGGATGAAGTTTTTGAAATAGGCAAGCTCGTTGAAATCCTGAAACATTCTCTTTGGAAAAAAGTAAGCCTTCCTATCGCGATGTGAAAGCAGAATGTCCTCCTCGGTCTCGACGGCCGACTCGATGTCCGTCCACTCTGACATATCGACCGTGTCTTGGTATTGCCTTCGAATTCCCGTTGGAGAAAAATTGAAATTATATGCAGGCTTCGCAATATGCGCGTATCGGTCGCGGTATTTGTGTTCGAGAAACGTAGCGAATGCACTTAGGTATTCGAATACCGGTATCGCCGCGAATCCTGATACGAAGACAGCCGCGGCGGCCGAGAGCAAGACCGACCTAAACGAAACAAGATCCAGCCAGTAAAGTACGGCCAACGCTGCAACGAAGTTGATAACGACCGAAGAGCGCGCATCAATCAGCCGGCGGTACCATGACCGGCTCTTCATCTGGAAGATCATCGGACGCAACAGTTCTTCGGCGTCATACTCGATCTCAAAAATTATTGTCTCGTCGCGAATTTGCATCAGCTGCCGCCGTCTTCGGGCGCTACTTTCGGGTCATGATCAACTTCGCGATCGTCTGAAGCTGCATATTCGATGTGCCTTCGTAGATCGAGCCGATCTTCGAGTCGCGCCAGTATTTTTCGACGGGATAATCTTTGACGTAGCCGTAGCCGCCGAACAACTCGATAGCTTTTGACGAGACTCGCTCGGCGCAGCGCGACGAATATAATTTCGCCATCGCGGCTTCTTTCAGAAATGGCTTACCTGCGTCTTTCAGCCGGGCGGCGTTGTAAACGAGCAACCGCGTTGCTTCGATATCGACGGCCATTTCGGCGAGTTGAAATTGCACGGCCTGGAAGCTGCCGATCGACTGGCCGAACTGCTCTCGCTCGGCTGTGTATTTCAACGCCGCTTCGTATGCTCCTTGCGCAATACCGAGCATCTGCGCGCCGATCCCGATGCGTCCTTCATTCAAAGTTTCGATCGAAACCTTATAGCCCTTTCCAACATCACCCAGCACGTTTTCTTTCGGAACCTTGCAGTTATCGAGGATCAGCTCGGTCGTCGACGACGCGCGGATGCCAAGCTTGTCTTCTTTCTTGCCGACAGAGAATCCCGCAAATTGTTTTTCGATGATAAATGCCGTGATGCCTTTGTAGCCCGCCGCCGGATCGACCGTAGCGAACGTTACGAATATCTCCGCTTCGTTGCCGTTCGTGATCCAAAGTTTCTGCCCGGTCAATTCGTAATGATCGCCCTTGTCGACCGCCCTGGTTTTGAGCGCGAAAGCGTCGGAGCCGGAGCTCGCCTCGCTCAGCGCATACGCCCCGACGCGCTGCGTCGCGAGCTGCGGCATGTACTTCTTTTTCTGATCGTCACTTGCCCAGCGTATGAACGCGTTCGTGACGAGAGTGTTGTGAACGTCGACGAAGACCGAAACTGAAGCGTCGACGCGTGCGAGCTCTTCGATCGCGAGGATCGCGTTGAAGATCGTCGAGCCTGCCCCGCCGTACTCTTCCGGCGATTCGATCGCCATCAATCCCAACTCGAAGCACTGCTTGATGACGTCGGGATCTAGCTTGCCTGCGTGTTCCATCGCCTCGACCTTCGGGCGAATCTCGCCCTCGGCAAACTCGCGGACCGAGGCCCGGAACAATTCTTCTTCTTCTGATAAAACGGTAAGGCCCGTGTTGGCTAATGCAGGGACGGCTGCGGTGCTCATATTAAATTCCTTTGAAATACTATTTTGTTAATTTGTGTCGTTGCAATAACATTTTAGTTCAAGCCAAATGGCAAGGCAAAGCAGTGAATTTCGAACAGGCGCCTGAACAACCCGACATCCGCACACCGCGCCTATCGGCAAAACAAACCAACCGGCTCACCATTCTCGGGATCATCCTGACGATCGGCGGAATTGCGCTGTTCGCATATTTCGTTTACGCCGTAGGTGTCGGCGAGATCGCGGCGAATATTGATAAATTCGGGATTGCCGGGTTCGCCGTCATTCTCGCTGTGTATTTTCTTCGCATTTGCGCACGCGCGGCTGCGTGGACACTTTCCGTGTACGAGCCTTACAAGCTGCGAATGAAAGATGCCATCGCCGCGGTCGTCATCGGTGAGGCGATGAGCAGCATGATCCCGCTCGGCATTTTGATAAGCGGAACTGCGAAGGCTGTCGCGGTCAGAAAACGTATTCCGCTTGTCGTCGGACTGTCGTCTGTTGCGACGGAGAATCTCTTCTACAGCTTTGTCACGAGCTTCTTTCTGATAATCGGTGCGTTCACGCTTTTGAGAAGTTTCGATCTTGAAGATGGATG
>JBDTMK010000061.1:0-11518 GCA_039934315.1 Pyrinomonadaceae bacterium
AAAAAGTACAAGCTTCACGTTCGCGTTTTTCTGGCGAAGTATCGCGGCTACACGATGTGTCCGGAATGCGACGGCGCGCGTTTGAGGCAGGAGGCTCGCGATGTAAAGATCGGCATGCGCTCCCTGCCGGAGATCGTCGAGATGTCCATTAGCGACGCGTCCGCGTTTTTCGAAGAGCTAAAGCTGAGCGAGGAGCGCGAGAAAATCGCGGAAAAAATACTGCTCGAGATCCGGAGACGGCTGAAGTTTCTCGTCGATGTCGGCCTCGACTATCTTACGCTCAGCCGCGTCGCCGCAACACTTTCCGGCGGCGAAGCACAGCGCATCCAGCTCGCCACAAATCTCGGCTCGCTGCTAGTCGGCACACTTTACGTCTTGGACGAGCCGAGCATCGGGCTGCATCCGCGCGACAACGCCCGGCTGATCAAAATTCTTGAAAACCTGCGCGACATCGGCAACACGCTGCTCGTCGTCGAACACGACGAAGACACCATGCGTGCGGCCGATCACATTCTCGACATCGGACTTTTTGCCGGCGAGCTTGGCGGCAATGTGGTTTTCGAAGGCGACTTCGAACACTTGATGAAGGATCAGGCATCGCTGACGGCGCGATACCTGCGCGGAGATAACGAGATCAAGCTTCCGCAAAAGCGAAAGGCAAAAACCAAAAAGAAGATCACGATCAGCGGCGCACGGGAGCATAATCTTCAGAACGTCTCGGTTGACATTCCACTCGAGATGCTCGTCTGCGTGACGGGCGTCTCCGGCTCCGGCAAGTCGACACTTGTGCACGAGGTTCTGTTTGCGGGTCTGAAGAAACTGCGAGGAGAATGGAACGCGCACGTCGGACTGTTCAAGGAGATTACCGGTTCGGAGCTGGTCGACGATGTGATGCTGATCGATCAATCGCCGATCGGACGCACACCGCGTTCGAATCCGGTCACGTACATCAAGGCATACGACGCGATCCGCGAAGTTTTCGCCGGAACGCAGGGCGCAAAATCGAAAGGCTTTCATTCGTCGCATTTCTCATTCAACGTTCCCGGCGGGCGATGCGAAACTTGTCAGGGCAGCGGAACCGTTACGGTCGAGATGCAGTTCCTCGCCGACGTGGAACTGACATGCGAAGACTGCCGCGGCACGCGTTTTCGAGAAGAGATCCTCGGCGTCAAATACAAAGGAAAGAACATCGACGAAGTCCTGGACATGACGGTCCGAGAGGCGCTGCTTTTCTTCAAGGATGTGAAGAAACTGACTTCGCGTTTGAAGATGCTCGAAGATGTCGGATTGGGTTATCTACGGCTTGGTCAATCTGCGACGACGCTTTCGGGCGGCGAAGCTCAACGAGTAAAGCTCGCGGCGCATCTCGCGCAAAAGACACGCTCGAATACGCTTTTCATTTTCGACGAGCCGACGACCGGCTTGCACTTCGATGACATCAACAAACTCCTCACCGCCTTCCGCGCTCTGATCGACAACGGCGGTAGCCTTATCGTCATTGAGCACAATCTCGATGTGATCAAGACCGCCGACTACGTGATAGATCTGGGACCTGAAGGCGGCGTCGGCGGCGGTGAGATCGTCGCGGCCGGTACGCCGGAAGAGATCGCAAAAAATGAGAAGTCGCACACGGGAAGATATTTGAAAGACATGTTGCGTGAGCGGAAGTGATGCTTTCCAAATATTGCCTTGTAATACCTTCGACTCTATTTGCGGCCAATGATGCGGCTGTGCCGCCCCGATGAGCGGAAAGGCTCCGCCTTTCCGGCGAGGACTGAAAACATTCAGAGGCTCGGCCTCCCACGCGGAGGCGGAGCCTCGAAATAATTTGGGATCAGACGGTGAGCCAAAGGCCCACCGCTCATCGGGGCGGCAAAGCCGCAGCCAACATTAATCTGACTAGCGCGTGGATGAATTCGCAGGTCGACACGGGTGATAAAAACCGAAGGAAATTCCGACCGCAACTCCTGCTTTCGCCTTCCCATCGCGTTCGCGTTCGCAGCCGCCGCGAGTTCCCGGCCAATTTCGTAACTCACGCCCAGGGCTTTATGTTGATGCCGTCTCTACGACGGCTGAATCCGAGCCTCGAAACTAGAAATTAGTAGATGCGCAGATCTTTTTGCTGTACGGACACTCGCCGACCTGGACCCATTCGTAGAAACCGCTGGTGTCGCCCTCGACGGCGTAGTAGACATTCTTGATCGTCGGAAACTGCATCAGCGTCGCGTCGGCCATTGAGAAGAATCCCCCGCCGCAGCTCGATGTGGCATTCCCCATCTGCTCATAAAGCGCCTTTGTGAAATTCACATAAGCGGCGCCGTTTTTAACTTTGACGCTTTTCAAAATGCCATTCGTTTCCGGCGGTGCGAATCCGGAAAAGGTCTTTGCCTCTTCGGCGGTGGGGCCTTTGAATAATTCCTGCAGCGCCGCCGTGGCGACGGCGGCGGTCTTGGGTATGGTTCGCGTAACCGGATAAACCTTCTTGCAGTCGTTCCACTCTCGATCGATCTTGTCGTTATGAAAATAGACCTTGATCGTCATCGTCTCCGTCTTTTGCGCAAATGTTGTTGCGGCCAGCGTCGTTAACATCAGGAATGCAGTTATCAAGTTCATCGGCATTTTTTAGTCGTTAAGAATCTACCGCCCGAGCATATCAAACTTTCACTAGTCATGATGGGTCTCAGCATCAGGTCTATCGGTCTCGCCATAGAAATTACAGCCTCGTCAGACGGTGACGTCTTGAGCTGATCAATTTCGGTCAGAAGGCAATTGGGCGTGCCAAGGTGCGGGCGGCCGGCTCAGAGAATCATGACAAAAATATTTTTCTTGACATCCTGACGCTTTGAGGACTACGCTTGCTCTGCATTCACACAGGCTTGCCGCTCGTCCGTCTCGTATCAAAGAGCGATTAAAGCATTCGCGTCAGCTCCGTAGTTACATTCACCAAAAAACGTTTCGTTCGCGATCCCACATTATGAAACCGTTATCTTTTCCCTTATCCGCGCGCTTTTTCGTTTCCGTTGTTTTTTGTGTCCTGATTTTTGCTGCCTCAGCGAGAACCGCGGCCGCTCAAACGATGTATGTCACGGATTTCGCGGGAGTGAATCTGAACGGCAAGTCGTTCTTTATACCCGCGAGTCAGGAGTATCAGTTCAAGACTTTCCTCGATCCGAACGATCCCGGCACCTTCACATGGACGATCAATGGGTCGTATGAGATCACCGGCGGCTCTACCAGCAGTACTTCGGTGACTGTTCGTTGGGCGGCGCCCGGCATATATAGCGTCGCCGTAGTGTATGTTGGCGGGGGCAACACCCTATCGTCGTCAACGACCGTTACCGTCTCATCTAATTCGACCGAACTGACCACCCGGACCTGTGCCGACGAAGCTTCCGCCGCGAGCGTTAGCGGGCAGATCCCCAGTTACATTGATTTCGCGAACAAGACCGGCGAGGTGATCAAAATATACTGGATCAACTATTCGGGGCAGCGAACTTTGTACCACACGCTCCAACCGGGTTAAAGCGTGCGCCAGGGAATGTGGCTGACGTTCCCTTGGTTAGTCGCCGATGAGAACGGCGGATGTATGGGAATCTATGAGCCAATAGCTCAGCTCGGGAAGGCGACGATAATAAATGTCGAAAGCGTCAAACTCGAAAAGTTTGTCAGCGACAACGTGGATCTGACAACCAACCCGAACACAGGCGGCGGTCTGCGGATGTATCCCGACCGAAAGCTTCCGGGCGAGTCCACTACAGACGCTCTTAACCGAAAGAGGATCAAAGTAAAAGCAAAGCTATCTTTCTACGTCGCCAACACGAAGATCTATTTCAGAAACTTCGACATCGACGACCCGTCCGCAAATATGGCGCCGATTGACGACGATGCAGGAATCAACATAGACAATCCTGATAACCGAGGTGATGTGGCGGGTTCAAAGGCTGGGGAGCTTAATTCTCCAGCCAGTCCTGCCCCTCAGTGCATCGTAGTCAGTGGGCTCCTCGAATGTCCCACCGACGTCAGCGGCATTGCCCTTGCGGACTTTACGGTAACTATGAATCCCGGCGACAACTTTGTAATAGCTGCTAGTACAAACAAGGATTACCTTCTGGGACTAGCCCAAGCCGGTACCGATTTGAAGAATCCGTATTCGGTGACGGTTCCGGTCCCGCCCAACCAAGCGACAAACGCATCTCTAGGTCTCGCGTCCCGGTCTGAAATGCTGACAGTATGGCGGAAGGTTCATCTGGAGGTGGATACGATGGGTAATGTTCCGACGACAAATAACTCCACAGGAACGATAACGGCCGTGGGATCGGCCACGGATCCTTGTACCCCACCTGTGCCGCCGGCTCCGGTGACGCCCTGCTGGACGAATTTTACCGTCTATGCCTTGAGCGTGACGACGATGGATGTCAACAAGTTCGACAACGGCAGAATAAAGATCGGTTCGAAATCATTCCAAGTTTGGTTTAATAATGCGTCCCAGGTAGCAATAAAAGGAATTGCCAACGGAGCTAATACGAACGGCACAATCGGAAAATCTTACGTTCTTTACGACGACGACGACTACAACAGCGACGACGTCGATAAAGATGGTGATAGCGGTGAGGCATTCGTACAACTTCCTGAATCCTTTCGGCATTTGTCTCCGGACGATGGTAACTGGCCAGACGGCAGGCCGAGAAACGTTTATTCGTCCGCTTACGTGACGCCGAACTTCACTTGGGCGCAATCCATATCAGGCTACAATCAAACGCTTCCTTTCAGCTTAAATGTTGCGGCTACCTCAGTACCCGCCGGATTGAATGCCAATCGAAATTCCGCAACGGATGAGAAGGCGGATTTCTGGGTCGGGTATTTTATTGTCGCTTATCAAGGGAGTGAGGCGTCCGACGGAGATGGTGAAAGTGGAGCGGTCTCCGGAACCGGACCGCCCGTAGCCGCCACCGACACTTGCGACTGCCTGTTAGCGGGAACGTGTGTCGGAAGAAGTTGCACGACAGTTCGGCCGGGTGTTGAAGGCACCTTCATTTTTCAGGAAGTGATGCAGGATGTGACGCGGACGCTTTTCTACTATCTCGGTTTAACGACCTATAACAAGGGGACGACGGCGCCGCATGAGCTTGGTCATCAGTTCGGATTGACGGGTGATAATCGTGACCCGACGACGAATCTAACCACGCGAACTCCAGCTACGTATAACATCATGGATTATCCTGTCCGAGCGACTCAGACGGATGATTACACGCTCCATCCCGAGCACATCAACGTTATCCGGTCTCGCGTAAACAGCCCGGGACATTAACGAGAGGTTTTAAAATGTTTCAGATCAAACAAACTTATTCGTCTTTAATCCTGCTGATCGTGCTCTTTTTGAGTGGGCAATACGCGGAGGGTCAATCGCTCGAGAGCGACGCCGTCGAACGGAAGTTCCAGGTGCAACTGGATAAGCCGAGCTATCTTCCCTTGGAGCCGATCGTTGTCGAGTTCTCTGCGAACCTAAAACACACCGACGCAAAGCCGGTGTTCGGCCGCGATGTCACTATGACGGTGTTTTCGGATGGACAGGTGCGAGAGGCGGGGTCGATCGGCCCAACTGAAGAGCCTGCTGTGCAACTCCCAAGTAACCTTAGACAGTTTTCCCTGGGCGTTTCAAAACCTGATGAAGTTGTAAGCTACCGTGGAGTGATAGCCGTGACATTGGCAAGCGAATACCTGTCCGCTCCGGGAACCTACCAACTGCAGTTTTTTCTACACACATCGGGTTCGAAGATCGCGTCGGAGGTAGTTACGGTATCGGTCGATTCACCAAAGGGCGTCGATCTCAAAGCGTTTCGATTTCTGACCAAGGAGAAAGGGACCACGTCGTTCGATTGGGTTTGGAAACAGAAGGACGGCGTTCGCGTACTGAGCCGCTTCGTCGACGAATTTGCAGGCAGTGTCTATTCGGACTATGCAATTCTCTATCTTGGCAATGTCCAACTTGCAAAGAACGAGGTTGATGCCGCCCAGAAACAATTCGAGAAGATCACGAACAATTCGAACAGCTATCTGTCCGAGAACGCTAAGCGGAACCTGGACGAAATAGAGCGACGAAAGTCCAGAGCTGTCGATCTTCCTCAGTAGGCCCGACCTATGGTCCGGATCCGGTTATCCGTCGGGGTGTCTAGTAGCTAGTCATCGCCGAACTTAGCGCGCCATATCGGGGCGATCTGCTCCATCACTTTGCAATCGCAGTAGCCGCCGTTCTCGTTGAGCCATGATGTGATCTTTGGAAAGTTGAGGTTGTTCTCCATCATGAAACGCATCGAGTACTGGAGGCTGTGATTACACTCGGTCTCGTACAATGCATCTTCGACATAATCGAGCAGCTCGCTGATCGTATGCTGCTGCGCCGGCAGGCTGTCTATAAAAGCCCGCAGCTCTTCGCCGCTCAGCTGCTCAAGGTTTTCGATCTCACGTTTTCTTACGATCGGCATTTTTCTTAGTCTGTCGAGTCTATCGAGTCTATCGAGTCTATCGAGTCTATCGAGTCTATCGAGTCTATCGAGTCTTTTTCGTGGTCCGCATTCCTTAAATCATTTCAGCCACTAAACACGCGAAAAGAAGACGAAACACGAAACAAGGCAAAACTAGAATTCGCTTTCTGACACTCGCATCATCTCGGCACGCATCGCTTCTTCCCGCTCACGCTGCTTTACGCCGTCGCGGCCATCGTACCTTAGAAATCTCGGGAGAAAGAACGCGCCTCCGATCACAGATACGACGCACAGGGCTCCCCCCGACACCAGCGCTGCTTTGACGCCAAACTTCTCCGCGACGATCCCCATCTTAGCGCTTCCGAGCATCGGGCCGGTAAGATAGCTCATCATCTCTATGCTTGCCAGCCGCCCGCGCAGATAGTTCGGGATTGTCTGGTTCCAGATCGACCCACGGAAAATGCCGGAGATCATATCGAAGAAACCGGCTGCCGCTAAAAACAAAAGCGCGGGCACGATGCTGTCGACAAGTCCGAAGAAGATTATCGCGACACCCCACAAGACAGCCGCGATCGTGACAAACAAACCATGGCGGTGAATATTTTTTGTCCATCCCGAAGTCAGGCTCGCGAGAAGAGCTCCGGCGGCGATCGATGCCGGGAAGAATCCGACGTACTTGTCGCCATAAATTACGGCGAGTGCAGGATACAATGCTTGAGGCATCGCGAAGAACATGGCGGCAATGTCGATAAAATAAGTTCCAACCAGCTCCTGCCGCGAGAAAGCGTACGTCCATGCCTTCTTTATCGACTGCAAACTCGGCCGCTCGGCGTTCTCCGGCGGCGGCACATGCCGAAGCAAAAATACAGCAATGAGAGAGGCGATGAATGTCGCAAGATCGATCGCATAAGCAACGGATGCGCTCAGCTGCGTCGCAATTATTCCTGCGACCGCCGGGCTGACGATCGCGCCGACGCTGTAGCGGATCGAATTGAGCGCCATCACGGATGACATCAGTTCCGCCGGAATGACTTTTTGGATAAACGATTCGAACGCCGGACGCTGGATCGCGGCAAAGCCCGCGTGAAGCGCCACCGCAATAAAGAGCACCCAGATACGCGGATTGGGCAAAAGCGAGTTGATCAGCAAAATCGCCGTGACGGATGTTTGCCCAATCTCTGTCAACCGCAGCATCTTTCGCTTGTCGAGAAAATCGGCGAGGGCTCCACCAACGAACGCGAGCGCGACCATCGGAATGAATTCCGCAAGATATATGTATCCGACCATCGCTGACGACTGTGTCAGCTGATACATCTGCCACGGCACGACGATGAACGTCATCATCGATCCGAAAAACGACACAAGCTGCCCGAAAAAGAGCAGCCTGTAATCGCGTGAAACTCGGAGTGGCGAAAGATCAAGAAGCATGAACAGTGGTCAGTGATCGGTGGTCAGTGATCGGTTTTCAGCGAACCGCTCGTTTGATAATCAGGTTTTTGGCGACCGGTGTCCACTGTCTCGTATCTCCTATCTCCTGTCTCCCGTCTTCCGTCCACTGACCACCGACCACCGACAACTACTTCATATACTCCGTCCAATGGAACAACCACGTCGCGTAGATGTTCGCGACGAATGAGAATCCGTATGCGGCCCATTCGAGTGGTGTCAGCTTCTTCGGCGAGCTTTCGAGCATGATGACGAAGAGCCATGGCAGACAGACCATCGCGTATCGATACCCGAACTGCCATCCGCCCGAGTTGCCGTGGATCCAGAGCAGAATGCAGAGCACGAGCACCGCGATCCACGCCGCATATTTTAGTGCGCGGTCGCGGGATCCGAAACGCATCGCAAATAAAATGAAGGGACTGCTCCAGAAGATCGAGCTGCTGAACGGATTGGGCACGAGATACGGAAATAACGCACGCGTCTCCCATGGCCGCCACATCATCTCCCACATCTGGCGCGGGATGTATTGATACGAAAAAATTCCATGGTTGTACCAGGGTTCGTCGAGCACGCCCGGGATCCGCGCGTATCCGAAGTCAGTGAACGAATGAAAACGGACGTAGTTATAGACGAGAGTGAGAACCCCGAGGACGAATGGAAAGACGCAGAACGTCGCGATGCGGAGAAGAAGGGGAGAAGGGGAGAAAGGGATAGCGGGAGAGGGTGAGACAGAAGGCCCTGTTGCTGTTGCTGTTGCTGTTGCTGTTGCTGTTGCTTTCGCTCCGTCGCTCCCCTTCTCCCCTTCTCCCGTTCTCCCGTTCTCCCTTTCTCGACAGAGCAGCCAGAAGAAAATCGGCGCCGTCAAGAGGTTCTCCGTCCTGTTACCAAACGCTAGCGCGAAGAACAAGCCGGCGATCAGAGGCCGGCGGTCATAAACCGTAAAGTAGATCGCTCCGAGCTCGCCAACCATCGCAAACCCGAGTGCCAGCTGCCACGCTCCAGCCATCGTCAAGTTTGTCCACATCCACGTCCCAAACAGAACGCCGAGCGCCATTACGATCAGACGAGTTGGCTCCACGTCGTAACGCCGTCCAATCAAGAATAAGAAGAGGCAGATCACGGCGGCGAGAAGTGCCGCAAGGAATGCGGCCGGCATATCGTTGATAAGCCCTGCAACCTTGAGCAACGCAAACGGTATCATCGTCACCACGCTGCCAAGTGGAAATACGGAGTAGTAGAAACCTTCGAATGGCACGAACTCGTTCAGCCACGATGGCTGCTTTTCCGTGAACGCGATGTTTCCGCCAAGAATGTTCGCGGCCACACGGTACGTGTAGTCGTAATAGCCCTGAGGTTTTGGATTAGAGAAATAATAGACAACCGTCGTCAGGATGGTTATAACGGCGTAAAGTCTGTTCGCGTATTCCGGCGGCTGAGGTGAAAACGTGTCGTTCTTCGGCATTACGAAAGCAGTGTCAGAATTTTAACCGAAAAGGAGACCGAATCCTGGGTCCGCCCTGCGGACCTAAGAATTAAGCTCCACGCATGAGCGTGGAGTCCGGGCACCACGAATTCAAAGCCGGTTTACCGGCGAAAGATCAATCTCGCCAAAGGTAGTCGTCCAGCGGAATGCCGTTCGACAAGAGGAGTTTCTCAAACTCTGTCTTGAAATCAAATCTCTTGTGATGTTGCTCTTGGTTTTGAATACCTGAGTACTAAATCGCGTTGCGATTCGCTTACCGTAAATGCTCCGAATCGGCGCTGCCATGCGAAGCTGGGCATTCCGTTGTCTTTCGCCCAAACGGAAGAGTTTGACTTGAGATCACGAAGGAAATCGGCGATGCGAATCGTTGGTTTCAGCTTCACAAGCAGTGAACATGATCCTCGATCCCATTTCAAACGGCACCGTTAAACCCCGTAGATCTTCAGCTTGAATTCGTCATTCGCCGTATAAAGCTCTGCTCGCTTTCCGGCAATTCGTTCGGACTGTTTAAGTATCATCGGAACACCGCCGCGCGGGACACTCGTGCCGTACTCTCGGCGGCTGAAGATCGACGCGGTCAGCGGATTCAGCCGTTGTGTAATTCCATAACGGATCGCACGCGATGCCGTCGGAACAAAGCCTTGAGTGCGGCGGCCGTTTATGATCTCGATAAAATTATCGTAGATCGTGATTCTTGTCGGGATGTCGCGAAGCGCGAAGTCTCGATGGATCAAGGCGTTTGCGACCGCCTCCCGCAGAGCATAGACGTGATACGTCGACCGCGCAGCCACTGGCGAGCCGACAAGATGCAGAGACTTCTTTGGCTTATCGTTGGCGAGGTCACAGTATCGTTCGATGAAACGAATTATCTCGTCGTTCTGCGTATGCAGATTACCTTTGACCTCTTGCCTTTCGACAAGCTGCGCATTTCCGTTTTCACCCGAGTATCTCGTGACGATCACCGTCGAGCGTGGAAATAGTTCCTGCACCCGCTCGTTCTTTCCGAACAACACGAGTGCCGCAACCGTAGGGAAAAATTCATCCGGGCCGCCGACCGCGAGGATCAGATCCTTTTTCAGGAAGTCCGCGGTCTGGTAGAGATTGATCGTCGGGCTCACATCTTCGAACGCACCTGCGAAGGTCCAAAGCAAACCGTCGTCGAAATCTCCAGGCTCAGCGGTAAACAGCGGAATGTTCTCGTACCCAAGCGGGCGGATCTCGTCCAGCCACATCGAAAGCTGTTCGCGCGAGACCTCGCGCTTCTCCGCTCCGAAACGCATGTAGAAACGTCCGTCACGCGTGCGATATGGTTTCCGACGAGGCTGAACATCAAGGGCGACGATCCGTTTTCCGCTGTCGAAAGCGATCGTGTCGATCAGAGGAATGATCGGTGGTACGATCTCTTCACGGCAGATACGCGCCAATTCTTCCTGAACCCATTCCGGGTTCGCGACCCCTTCGATCCGCAGCTGGTCGTTCACACCGAAGATGATCGTTCCGCCGTTCGTATTCGCGAGCGCGACGATTCCCTGCGTGATCTTTTCGGAATTAGACAGTCTGACCTTTAGCTCCAGGTACGTGTCCTCTCCACCGCGCAGTAAGCGCAGAAGTTCGGTTCGCGTTGTTATTTGAGCAGGTTGAGAAAGGAGGTATTCTGCGTGAGAGCGGTCGGCCTGTGTTTCAAACCGCTGGCTGTGTCGATACTTTCTTCTTGGCATCGCTAGTGGCGTGAGATTTTATGTCAAGACGGGTCACACCTGCCGCCCGCCCGAATGTTTTCGAAACAAGGAAAACATTACTGGATTCGATCTTTTTTGACCTGATTCTATTGAAACATCGAATTTGTGAATTGTAAACGACGTTCTCGACGGGCGGCTTTCATTACAAAATTAATAATTACGGAGTTACGGAATTACGAAATTGACTACCAAGTAACGCCCGCGGATTTTTATCAGGGTAATTTTGTAATGTTGTAATTATTAATTTTGTAATGAAGACTTTGCTGAAGGTTCGATCTAACTGCTTCCACCGCAGTATGGGCTATTAATTCAGATTGTCTCGCTCTTTTCCGTGCATTCCGTGTATTCGGTGTATTCCGTGGTTTACG